>NZ_CAWNWY010000021.1:0-89427 GCF_963878365.1 Photorhabdus sp. HUG-39
CCGTACTGAGGTACTGTCTCGGTGCTGCTCGCTTGCCTTCGCGTTATCCTGCCAAAATAACGTTACTAAATTAATTCGTAATGAATTAACTGTTGTTCACTCTTCAAGACTTTAAAACGTATTTTTTGTGATACGGTCTTGTGAGTGCCCACACAGATTGTCTGATTAATTGTTAAAGAGCAGGCTGAAATAAAACGTGATATTCTCGTTCAGCCGGGCTGCGTATACTACGCCTTTCGCCCGCAGAGTCAAGCGCTTATTAGCTTTTTCTCTGCCCGACCTCACAATGTTTATCAGCGTTGTGTCGGTCAGTGGTGGCGCATTATAGGGCGTTCTTTGGCGCTGGCAATAATTATTTTGAAAAAAGTTAACGACCGATGATTATTTCATCAAATTTAACTTAAGTTATCAATTTTTCTAGTTTTGAAAATCCATACTCCTGCAAAACGGGGATTAATGCATCAGTATCAGCATTCACTTTCATACAATAAGCAAGACTATCTGCTGAAGTGCAAACAAGATTATTCTGATGTTTAACCAACCAAGCCGTTCTTCGAGCAATAGCAACACCAGAATCAATTAAACGCGTGCCATCAGGTAATATCTGAACTAATTCTTCTGCTAATAGTGGAAAATGGGTACAACCCAATACCACTGTATCAGGTGGTTTTTTCATTCTAAGCCACGGTTTCAGTATCTTTTTTAAAATATCGGAAGAAACCTTACCACCATGCAGTTTAATTTCAGCTAATTCTACTAATTCAGAAGAACCTATAGATTCAATCCTGCAACCTGTCGCAAACTTTTCGATAAGTTCTTTTGTATAGGAACGATTAACTGTTGCTCTAGTCGCCAATAATCCAACGACACCATTACGAGTTAACTTTGCAGCAGGTTTTATCGCTGGAACCACACCAACAACCGGAAAGCTGAACCGCTCACGTAGAGCTGGCAAGCTGACTGTACTGGCAGTGTTACATGCAATAACCACTATTGTCAGAAGGTGTTTTTGCTGAACAGCACCAACAATTTGAACGACTCGTTCAACAATAAACTCTTCCGATTTTTCACCATAAGGGAATGCTTCGTTATCAAAAACATATATATAATGGAGATCTGGTAATAATTGTCGGATCTCTTGGTAAATAGATAAGCCGCCTACCCCAGAATCAAACACTAAAACTGTTGGGCGTGCGGCTTTATTTAAATCAGAAGTTATAGCTCCCAGTGAGGTAGTATTCACGTCCTGGAATGCGATAGCCATAAACTGTCTCGTAATCTTTATCAAGCAGGTTGGCTATTCTAGCACGAATTGTCAGATAAGAAGTGATTGGATATGAAACTGTTAAATCCCAAAAGCTGACGCCACCTAATTTCACACTCTTAGCCGGGAATGTACTGAAATCCTTGTCATAACGCCGCCCTAGATATTGATAAGTTAACCCCCAATCAAAATCATATAACTGCCAGTCAAGTTGATATTTCACTTGCTGCTTCGCACGACGAACTAAAATTTCATTAGTTTCACTATTACGGGGGTCAATATACTGTATTGTCAATTGATGCTGAAATATGCCAGTGTCTATTAAGCTAGTCCACTCAACACCTTTAATTTTTGCTTTACCAATATTGTAGTAGCGACTATTTGCATAATCGATCAATTGCTCAATCTCATTGCGATATACAGTCAGACGCCAATTTAGCTGGCCTGTGACGCCTTCAATACCGCCTTCCCATTGTTTACTTTCTTCCGGCTTCAAATCATGATTACCACCAAAACCATACATCTGGCTAAGCGTTGGAGCCTTAAATGCCGTACCATAAGAAGCGATCAAGCGATAATCTTTAATAAACTCCCAACCTAAACTGGCTTGCCATGTAGTATTCCAGCCAGCTTCTGAATGTTTATCTGAACGAATTGCACCTTCTAAAATAAAATCTTTCAGCTGTTGCTGTGCTGTCAGATACATTCCTGTATTACGTACTGTTTTACTCTTCGGAATATAACTGGTTCCAGCTTCTATCGATTGTTCTTGGAAATCCACACCGGTACTGACCATGCCCTGATATAGCTGAAAAGTATTCCCCCATTGCAAGTTATATTGTTCAGAATCATTAAGGCTAGCAGACTTATCATAGCGTCCATATTGAGGATCAAAGTTATAATCTTTTGTATGACTATAACTGGTAATTAACTGG
Organism: Photorhabdus sp. HUG-39; assembly: GCF_963878365.1. Taxonomy (NCBI): domain Bacteria; kingdom Pseudomonadati; phylum Pseudomonadota; class Gammaproteobacteria; order Enterobacterales; family Morganellaceae; genus Photorhabdus; species Photorhabdus sp. HUG-39. Next base: position 2,200 of record NZ_CAWNWY010000021.1, read on the forward strand.
GATGAGTAGATCCCTTGGTTAAATCTGACTCCCATGTCATAGTGGCGACTATAAAGTTCACGAGTATCAGGTCTGGCATATGGATAGCTCCAATTAATATCCGCATCATAAGATGTTCTATTGTTATAGCCATAAGCTCGAACAAATCCACTGACTTGCTCATTAAATTTTTGATCGACTCCCAACCAAAGCATTTTGCTCATGAAGCCATCACGATCAGGTTGTCTAAAACCACCGGTATTACCATCAGCAACAACATCGTATCCTTTGGTATAAGTATAGTTGGCTGCTGCTGTCAGAACTGTATTTTCAGCTATCGTTTGTTGAGTTGCACCATCATAAGTTTGATAACCATGTGAGCCGATACCTACATTAAGGCTGGTTCCTAGTTTCTCTCTAGTAGTGATGATATTAATAACACCACCAATAGCATCAGAACCATAAACAGCGGAACGTGGCCCACGGATATATTCAATTTTCTGAACCAATGATACAGGTATTTGGCTTAAATCAGAGGAGCCACTGATGCCCGCTTGATTCAAACGTATTCCATCTATCAGTACCAATACATGACTAGCATGAGTACCACGTATAAACAAAGAGCTTAACTGCCCAATACCTCCATGCCGCGCAATATCAACACCGGGTAGACGACGCAAAATATCGGCTACACTATTTGACTGCCAACGATCAATTTCATCCCGTGTTACAACAGTATAAGCAGCCAGTATGCTTGATACCGGCTGTTTAAAACGACTCGCCGTCACAACCAATGAATCCTGCGACTCCACCGCAACAGAGGCTTGATTCCAACCAGAAATTACCATGATTGAAACAGTGGATAATAATAACCGCTTTTTATTTATCATGAGAGAAAACATCCCACAATTTATTGTTAGAAGGACACGCTACGATGAAGCGTTGAACCTATTCATAATAGTAAGCATAGACAGGATCGTGTATGAGTAATAAGAAAACTGGACATTCTTTGCTCTTCCCCTACAATTTTGCACGAAAATTTTTCTTACTACAGATATAAGAGAACAAACATAATGCAAAATCTCCTGCCAACGGAAAGCTATGAACAGCAACTGACGGAGAAAGTCAGCCGTTTAAAAAACATGATGGCGCCTTTCCAACCCCCGGGGCCAGAGGTTTTCCGCTCACCGCTATCTCATTACAGAATGCGAGCAGAATTTCGAATCTGGCATGAGCAGGATGATTTGTACCATATTATGTTCGATCAACAGACGAAACAGCGTATTCGCCTTGTTCAATTCCCTGTCGCCAGTAAGTTAATCAACAAAATGATGGTAGTATTAATTGACTCCATTAGATCTGAACAGATCTTGCGTCATAAGCTATTTCAAATTGATTATCTGTCTACTTGCAGTAATAAAATCCTTGTTTCTCTGCTTTATCACAAAAAATTGGGTGATGAATGGACACAACAGGCATTAAGACTGCGTGAAGCGTTAAGAAATAAAGGATTTGACGTTGAGTTAATTGGCAGAGCCGCTAAAACCAAAATCACATTGGATCATGACTATATTGATGAGGTTTTACCTGTTGCAGGCCGAAAAATGATTTATCGCCAAGTGGAAAACAGCTTCACCCAACCAAATGCTAGCGTCAATATTCATATGCTTGAATGGGCAATTAATATTACCAAAGATTCAAAAGGTGATTTACTTGAGCTCTATTGTGGTAATGGCAATTTCTCTCTGGCATTAGCTCAAAATTTTGAACGAGTATTGGCAACAGAAATTGCCAAGCCATCCGTTGCTGCCGCTCAATACAACATTGCAGCCAACGGTATTGATAATGTACAAATTATCCGAATGTCAGCAGAGGAGTTCACCCAAGCAATGAATGGTGAACGCGAATTTAATCGCCTTCAGGGAATCAATTTAAAAAGCTATCAATGTGAGACTATCTTTGTCGATCCGCCACGTAGCGGCCTTGATGAAAAAACGCTTGAGATGGTCCAAACATATCCACGGATTCTTTATATTTCCTGTAACCCGGAAACCCTTTGCCATAATCTGGAAACATTAACCCAAACGCATAAAATTAGCCATCTGGCTCTGTTTGATCAGTTTCCTTATACTCATCATATGGAATGCGGCGTGCTTCTGGAAAAATTAAACTGATACTTGACGAACATATAAAACAAAAACGCCGGCAGATAGATCTCTCCGGCGTTTTTCATCAATTAATGGCAATTTTCTGTAATTGCTTTGTTTTTACGAATTTTTACCTTTCTGTAAATCCAAAATACCAGTACGGTACCCATTACTGCGGGCAGAAAATTAGAGCCAATTTCAGGGTATTCAACTCTGATAATCGCACTATAACTAAATAATCCTAAGAGGAAACAGGCGACAACCAACTTAGGCATCCCATCTGGCATTGAGTAATTCAAATAGCGCTGGTGGATACAATAAATTGATAAAATCAATGTTATCAATGGGAAAACTGAAAAAGAAACAACTGAGCTAAAAACTGCTGAAAACGTTCCATTCGTTGCTAATCCGACAATAAAAGCGAGTAACAATGTACTTTTGTCCTGGCGATATTGTTCCATCATTTCGTTCTCCTCCTTCATAGTTATTTAAGTTTAGGGTTCGGTGGGTTCATTTCTTTGCGATACCAATAATATGCACCTTTAGCAATCATCCGTAGCTGCAAGACTAAACGTTCTTCTAAACGCTGTCTTTTCTCCAAATCAATATCCAGTGCTTCTGCACCTGCACTGAATACTATTGTTACCATTGCCTCTGCCTGCACTTCAGTAAAATGCCTCGGCATACAGCTTTCCTGTTCTAAATAGTCTGCCAGCTCAGCAATAAAATGTTGTATTTCCCGTGCGACAGCGGCACGAAATTCAGCAGAAGTCCCTGAACGTTCACGTAATAATAATCGGAATGCATTTGGGTTATTACCGATAAATTCCATAAAAGTTGAAACAGACGTACGGATGACACTGCCACCTTTAGCAATACGTTGCCGGGCTTGCCTCATTAACTGACGTAACATCAAACCACTTTCATCCACCATAGTGAGCCCAAGCTCATCAACATCGCGGAAATGACGATAAAATGAAGTAGGTGCAATACCTGCTTCACGGGCGACTTCACGCAAGCTAAGGCTGGTAAAACTCCTTTCGGCACTCAACTGGCTGAAAGCAGCTTCAATCAGTGAACGACGAGTTTTTTCTTTCTGTTTCGCTCTGATGCCGATAATGTTACTCACACGAATCCTGACTCTTTATCTGAACTACATGTTAGGAAATATACCAAATTTTAACGCGTTTGCCGTAATGATATGCTTGTCATGTCATTTATAATGATCCATGTCATTTTCTCAGCGCATTTTCTTATTAGATATTAAGATGATAAAAGTGACTACGCGTAGTCAGAAAATCATTAAGGGAGCATTCCCCCTTTGTTAATTCGATCGTTAGATAATTATTTTTTTTCCAAAAACTTCATGGTATTAGCATAGCGAGTAAAACTATGTTCAATTCACCCTAAACGATGACATAAACTCCTTATGAGGATTGGGTTATTAAGTCAACCGATGTTAATATAGCGTTGTAATTTTGTGTAAAAACAGGTATTTCCTCTATGCAACATATTCATTTTGACGCCATTGTCATTGGTTCTGGTCCCGGTGGAGAAGGAGCAGCAATGGGATTGGTGAAACAGGGTAAAAGCGTTGCTGTTATTGAACGCTATAATAATGTCGGCGGTGGTTGTACTCATTGGGGTACCATCCCGTCGAAAGCCCTCCGCCACGCCGTCAGTCGTATTATTGAATTTAACCAAAACCCTCTGTACAGTGATAATTCCCGCATTCTTCGCTCTTCATTTGCTGAAATCTTACGCCGTGCTGAAATGGTAATTAATCAGCAAACTAGAATGCGTCAAGGATTTTACGAACGTAATGGGTGTCGTATGTTTTCCGGGGAAGCAACATTCATTGATGACCACCGGGTGAGTGTGCGCTATGCCGACGATAACCACGATATTTTAAGCGCAGATAAAATTATTATCGCAACGGGTTCTCGCCCATATTGTCCGCCAGATGTCGATTTCACTCATTCCCGTATTTATAACAGCGATTCCATTCTGAAACTGGATCATGAACCACGGCATGTCATTATTTACGGTGCCGGAGTGATTGGTTGCGAATATGCTTCAATCTTCCGTGGATTAGGCGTAAAAGTTGATTTGATTAACACGCGTAATCACTTACTCGCTTTCCTTGATCAAGAGATGTCAGATGCACTTTCTTACCATTTCTGGAATAGCGGTATAGTGATCCGCCACAATGAAGAATATTCTAAAATTGAAGGTGTTGATGATGGTGTTATCGTTCACCTTAAATCCGGTAAAAAAGTCAAAGCTGACTGTCTGCTTTATGCTAATGGTCGAACAGGTAATACGGATACTTTAGGACTAAAAAACGTTGGTCTAGAAGCAGATAGCCGCGGTTTACTGAAAGTTAATAAGATCTATCAAACTAGCAACGAAAATATTTACGCTGTAGGAGATGTTATCGGCTATCCAAGCCTGGCCTCAGCTGCTTATGATCAAGGTCGAATTGCCGCCCAAGCGATGACGAAAGGAAACGCCGAAGTTCATCTGATTGAAGATATTCCAACGGGTATCTATACCATTCCTGAAATTAGCTCTGTAGGTAAAACCGAACAACAATTAACAGCAATGAAAGTGCCTTATGAAGTTGGACGCGCGCAATTTAAACATCTTGCGCGCGCGCAAATTGCGGGGATGAACGTAGGAAGTTTGAAAATACTGTTCCACCGGGAAACAAAAGAGATTCTTGGCATTCATTGTTTCGGGGAACGTGCGGCTGAAATTATTCATATCGGCCAAGCGATTATGGAACAGAAAGGTGAAAGTAATACTATCGAATATTTCGTCAATACTACTTTCAACTATCCAACTATGGCTGAAGCCTATCGTGTCGCGGCTTTAAACGGGCTTAACCGGCTATTTTGATTGCCCGTAATAAGTGCCCATTTTAGCTCTAATAGCCTCTGCTAGTTGCTCATAGCGACCACGCAGAGGTGAACCAGGACGATAAATCAAAACAACAGACCGCTTAGGTTCAGGGCTGCTACACTCCAGATAACAGACGCCATCACGTTTTTTCTCTTGTGGCACTGCCAGATCAGGCAATAAGGTTATTCCACTACCGGCAGCAACCATATTACGCAGGGTTTCCAAACTGGTTGCACGAAAATGGGTATCTTCCTTCGCGCCCGCCTGAAAACAGAACCCCATTGCCTGATCACGCAAGCAATGACCATCTTCTAACATCAACAATTTTTCACCTGCCAATTCATCCATAGCGATTTTTTTACGCTCTGCCCAAGGATGACCATCATAGATAGCTAGTTTCATGGGTTCTTCAAACAATGGCACTTCAATGAAAGCTCTTGTCTCCTTAACCATTGCCAGAATCGCACAGTCCAATTTTCCACTATCCAACTGGGCTAACAGACTTTGAGTCTGGGCTTCATATAGATACATTTCCAACTTAGGAAACAAACTATGAAGCCCAGGGATAATATGAGGCAACAGATATGGACCAACCGTCGGGATCAAACCAATATGCAGAGGACCAGACATGTTTTCCCCTTGAAGTGACGCCATTTCCTGCAAAATCCTCACCTCGCGGAGAACTGTTCTGGCTTGTTCTACTAATAACATCCCTTGTTGCGTGAACAAAACTTTACGGCTGGTGCGCTCCAATAACATGACACCCAGATCATCCTCAAGCTTACGAATTTGCCCGCTTAACGTAGGCTGGCTAACGTGGCAAGAATCAGCAGCATGGCGGAAGTGCCGATGCTCCGCAAGCGCCACAAGATATTCCAGATCGCGGATATTCATTCCCACCTCAACATATTTAATATAAATGATAGAAACTACCAATAGATAATTATATCAATGTGAGGAAAAGACTATCAGATAATCCTTAAGAACTTATATATAAAGCTCTCATTTATTTTATAGGGGATAAATTAATCCCCCTACTATTATGATGACTAACTTAATTTTAGCCTCTGTTTAGCCTCTGCAATCGCTTTCATAACCTGTTTTTGCGACACTCCCCCCTTTGCAAGGCGTTTGTCCAGACAAGATTGCAAAGACAAAATATCATATACATCTTCACTAATTGCACTACTGAACTTCTGCAACTCTGCCAATGACAACGCTTCCAATGCCTGCCCCTGGGCAAGCGCCATAATCACAATTTCCCCAACAATATGGTGAGCTTCTCGGAATGGAACACCTTTTGCAACCAAATAATCAGCTAATTCGGTCGCGTTAGCATAGCCCTGTTTAGCTGCTTCCGCACAACGTGAACGCCTGACCTGAATACCATCTAACACCAACGCGGACATATGTAAACAATCCAGCCAAGTATCCAGCGCATCGAATAGCCCTTCTTTATCCTCCTGCATATCTTTATTGTAGGCTAGCGGCAAACCTTTCAAGGTCATCATCATACCGGTCAATGCCCCCTGCACCCGGCCACATTTCCCACGAATTAACTCCAGTGCATCCGGGTTTTTCTTCTGTGGCATCAGAGAAGAACCGGAAGTGACTCGATCTGACAGTTCAATAAACCCGGCTTCACCGCTATTAAAGAAAATTAGGTCTTCCGCAAAACGGGAAAGATGGATCATACTGATACTGGCATTAGATAGCAGTTCCAATACATGGTCACGATCTGAAACGCTATCCAAACTGTTACGCGTCGCTGAAACAAAACCTAGCCATGATGCTAGTTGTTCGCGGTCAATATCATAAGCGGCTCCAGCCAATGCACCACACCCAAGCGGGCTGGTATCCAGCCGTTTCAAAGTATCCTGTAACCGACTTTCATCTCGGACCAACATTTCTACATATGCCAAGCACCAGTGAGCAAATGTGATAGGCTGCGCTCTTTGCAGATGGGTATAGCCCGGCATCACTGCATCCTGATTATTCTCCGCAGTAATCACCAATGCCTGCTGTAACTCCACAATTGCCTGATGGAGATGTGATATGTATTCTTTACACCAAAGTTTGAGATCTGTTGCCACCTGATCGTTACGGCTACGACCAGTGTGGAGCTTCTTACCCAAATCGCCAACTTTACTGATCAACTGCCCTTCTACCCAACTATGGATATCTTCTGCACCACTTTGCAAGATGGCTTGTGGGTTAGCCTGAACCTCATTCAACAATTCATTTAATGCCAGCTCCAGTCTTTGTTGTTCTTCAACGGTCAGCACACCAACCGTTATCAACGCTTTCGACCATGCAACTGAACCGGTAATGTCCTGTTCCGCCAACCGATAATCAAAGCGAAGTGAATCGTTAAATTGTTTAAACCGTTGATCTGCTTTCTGACTGAAACGCCCGCCCCAGAGTGCCATATTTTCGTTCCTGATTATCTGATGTCTGAGTGATTGATTACCTTTCATAAACAGCAATTTCATTCGCAACATGGAGATAATAGACTCGATAAATCAAATACAAGGATGAATTCACGATCTGGTCATTACCTCCATAACTACGAACGATGAAATTACTCTTTACTATTTAATGCTCGAATGCGCGAAGGGAGAGAATACAGACGGATAAATCCTGCTGCATGGCTGTGATCGTAAACCTCATCTTCACCAAACGTTGCAAACGCTTCAGAATAAAGGCTATTTGTTGATCTTTTCTGGATCGCTGTTACCTGACCTTTATAGAGTTTCAGTACTACTTCACCGCTGACATCCGCAGCCAACGTCTCAGCCGCGGCCTGAATAGATTGACGTAGCGGGGCAAACCAACGTCCGTCATAAACGACATAAGACATTTCTAGCCCAAGCTGCTGACGCCATTTAAAGCTATCACGGTCCAGAACCAGTTGTTCAACACCACGCAACGCAGCCATCATGATGGTTCCTCCCGGCGTCTCATAACAACCACGAGATTTCATTCCCACCAGCCGGTTTTCCACGATATCGATACGGCCGATACCATGTTTTACGCCCAGAATGTTCAGCGCTTCAAGGCATTGATATGGAGACATCACCTTGCCGCTAACCCCAACAACCTCGCCTTTCTCAATAGTGACACTGACCAATTCAGCTTCATCTGGTGCCTCTTCTGGATCGACTGTCCACACCCAACAATCTTTATTAGATGCATTCCAAGTACTTTCCAGTACGCCACCTTCGGTAGAGATATGCCACGCATTCTCATCACGGCTGTAAATTTTCTCCAATGTTGCGGTGGTTGGAATATCTCGCGCTTTCAGATAATCCAGCAACGCTTCACGGGAACGCAAATCCCACTCTCTCCACGGTGCAACTACTTTTAGCTGGGGGGCTAATGCCGTATAAGTGCTTTCAAACCGAACCTGATCGTTACCCTTACCTGTTGCACCATGAGCAAGTGCATCTGCTCCCACTTTCAGTGCCAATTCAACCTGTGCTTTAGCAATAATGGGGCGTGCCATTGAAGTGCCCAACAAATAGCTACCTTCATACAGAGCACCGGTTTTCAGTACCGGATAAACATAATCTTTAATGAATTCCTCACGCAGATCCACAACGTGACATTCTGATGCGCCAGAACGCAAAGCTTTCTGCTCCACGCCTTCCAAATCTTCACGGCTTTGCCCCACATCGGCAACAAACGCAACAACTTCACAGTTGCCATAATGTTCCTTCAGCCAAGGAATAATGGCAGAAGTATCCAGACCACCAGAATAAGCAAGAACGATTTTTTTAATATCTTTAGTATGCATGAAGTTACCCTTTGAAATTCCGTTGTTATTTATCAGCAAAGATTTGCCGAAAATTAATCAAACTTAATTTAAGCCAGAATACGAGTACCGACGGGAACACCGTTAAATAGATCGGTCAGTTGATCTGCATGACGCCAACTGGCGATATCTACCGGACGATCTAATGTTCTAGCTGCATCTAGAGCGGCATTCACCTTCACAATCATGCCGTCAGTAATGATGCCGTGAGCAATAAGTTGTTCTGCTTTCTCAACATTTATGTCAGGGATTCTCTGCCCTTTACCATCCAAAATACCACTAACATCAGAGAGCAATATCAAATCAGCACCTAGTGTCTGAGCTATCGCCGTTGCTGCCTGATCGGCATTCACATTCATCAGCTCCCCTTTATCCGTTACACCAATCGAGCTGATAATAGGCATATAACCCGCATCCAATAACATTTTCAGCAACTTAGCATCGCCCGGCATCGCTTTCCCCACATGCCCCAACTCTTCACTCAGTTGGGAAACCATGACCACATTACCATCTCCTAAATATAATCCAACTGATGCAAGTTGATATTTAGTCGCCCACGACAACAAGGTCTTATTGGCGATACCAGCCAATGCGCCAGTGATAATCCCAATCTGATCAGCGGGTGTTACTCGTAATCCTTGTTCCTTCACTATCGGTAGCTGCAACTTTTCCATCAGCTCATCCACCAGATACCCCCCCCCATGAACAATAACCAACTGGCGTTCGTGTGTTTGCCGATATTCCTGTAATGCAGTAAACACACGTTCCAATGCTTCTTCATTGTCCAGTAACACGCCACCTAACTTTATGACTAAAGGTTCCATCTGCTCTACTCCTTCACGTCAATAATTAAAATAATGCCTGAGTTTCTTCAAACCCAAAACGTATATTCATACACTGAACTGCCTGAGCTGCCGCGCCCTTCAAAAGATTATCCTCAGTACCCACAATAATCAGATGGTCACCCTGTACAACAAAACCGATATCACAGAACGGTAACCCAACAACGGATTTCAATGCTGGCACTCCTTTGCTATAAAGCCTTACCAATGGCTTATCTTTGTATGCTTGACGATACACCTCATCTATCTGTCCTACGGTAACACCCGGCTTCAACTTACAGGTAATTGTGGCAAGAATACCCCGCGCGAAATTGCCAAGATGTGGAGTAAAAACCACTTTGGTTCCCAGATGTTCCTCAATCTCCGGTTGATGACGATGGGTAAATATTCCATAAGGTTGCAAACTGATTTCGCAGAAACTGTTGGTCATGCTGGCTTTCCGGCCTGCTCCACTTACACCACTAGTAGCATTAATCACCGGCCAATGGCTGGTATCCAGCAAACTATTTTCCAACAACGGTTTTAGGGAGAGTTGAGAAACTGTTGGGTAACATCCCGGTACAGCAACTAATTGGGCCTGTTTGATTTTTTCAGCCTGCCATTCGGCAAGTCCATATACTGCTTGTGCTAACCATTCAGTATGCTTATGTTTGAATCCGTAGTATTGTTGATAAATCTGAGCATTTTGTACGCGGTAGGCACCGGAGAGATCGAATACAATGCAACCTGCTGCCAGAAATAACGGCGCAATGTCATGACTAACTTCATGGGCGGTGGCAAGGAAAACCACATCAATCCCTTTAGCAGCATTAATAATATCAGTCAGCGGTTGCAGCGGTAGATCAACAATGCCTTTATACTGTGGATGTAAATCTGAGAAGCATTTATCTGCATCAACGCTCTGAGCAGAAACCATGAGTCTAATCAGATTCGTATGCGGATGACGATGCAGATATGCTGCCAGTTCTGCTCCGGTGTAACCACTTGCACCAACAACCAACGTATTCAACATAGGATATCTTTACCTTATGCTCAGTATTCAAACGGGATAATGTATTTTTATTCAAAAAAAATGCATGAATATTGATACTATCATGAATAAAGGCTGTCAACAGTGAATATTAAATTACCTCCATTTATTGAGCTATTTCGGCAATTAATCGCGACGCCATCTATCAGCGCCACCGATGTCAGTATTGACCAAAGTAACGAGTCTCTCATCAACCTATTGGCAAGTTGGCTGAAAGAAATTGGTTTCGAGATTGAGATACAGCCCGTCCCCGAAGCCCTCGGAAAATACAATCTACTAGCAACATTGGGGCGTGGCCTAGGTGGATTACTATTGTGTGGACACACTGATACCGTACCCTTTGACGAAGGGCTCTGGACGAAAGATCCGTTCACCCTGACAGAACGCGATAACAAACTGTACGGTTTAGGTACAGCAGACATGAAAGGCTTTTTCGCCTTTATTATTGATGCGTTGCGGGACATTGATGTCAGTAAAATAACCCGTCCGCTGTACATTCTGGCAACCGCAGATGAAGAGACGACAATGGCGGGAGCCCGCTATTTTGCTGCAAGTACCACTATCCGCCCAGATTTCGCTATTATTGGTGAACCCACTTCATTGCATCCTATCTGTGCACACAAAGGACATTTATCGAACGCTATCCGCATTGTTGGCCAATCCGGGCACTCCAGTGATCCAGACCGTGGTATAAACGCCATTGACTTGATGCACGAATCTATTGGTCACCTGATTGAACTACGCAATACGCTAAAAGAGCGTTACAACAACCCGGCATTTACCATTCCACACCCAACCATGAACTTCGGCTATATTCATGGAGGTGACGCAGTAAACCGTATTTGTGCCCATTGTGAATTGCATATGGATATTCGCCCGTTACCGGGACTAACGTTACAGGATCTGAACGGACTGCTAAATGAAGCACTGGAACCAGTGAAGCAACGCTGGCCTGGCCGCTTAACTATCGATGAATTACATTCCCCTATTCCCGGTTATGAATGCCCAACTGATCACAAGATGGTTGACGTGATTGAGAAACTGCTAGGCCGCAAAGCTGAAACGGTCAACTACTGTACCGAAGCACCATTCATTCAGAAAGTATGCCCAACTTTAGTCCTTGGCCCTGGTTCTATTGAACAGGCACATCAACCGGATGAGTTCATTGATATGTCATTTATTAAACCCACCAGAAAGATAATTTCTCAGTTAATAGATCATTTTTGTCTAAGCAATGATTAATTGCTTTACTCGTCCCCCAAAAGTCAGGGGGACTCAAGCATCATAACAATTAACAAAAGTACTCTTCCCAAGCTTCCTGATACATAAGTAATACTTATAGACCATGACCTACCATTAAATTTTAGAAATTTCGCCCAAACTGATTATTTTCTGATATGAATATGAGGGCTTAGGGTCAATGCAACACTGTGGCGCCACAAAAAATAACTTCCCGCCACTTAAATAAAATTTTTCTACAGGAACAGAATCAACATTCTGCCAGCAATAAAGGCTAAGAGTCACATGAACCAACAATATTCTGCAATGCGTAGTAATGTCAGCATGCTAGGTAAGCTGCTCGGAGACACGATCAAAGAAGCTTTAGGGGAAGATATTCTCGATAAAGTTGAGACTATCCGCAAATTATCCAAATCGTCCCGCGCAGGTAATGAAGCACACCGCCAGCAGCTATTATCTACATTGCAAAACCTATCTAATAATGAATTGCTACCCGTTGCCCGTGCTTTCAATCAATTTCTCAACCTGACAAACGTCGCAGAACAATATCACAGTATCTCCCCGCATGGTGAAGCTGCCAGCAACCCCGTTGCGTTAGCGAAATTATTCACCCGCTTAAAAGAAAAAAATTTCAATAATGACGATCTGAAAAAAGCGGTAAATGAACTGTCTATTGAACTGGTTCTCACCGCTCACCCAACTGAAATCGCTCGTCGTACATTGATCCATAAACTGGTAGCCGTTAACACCTGTCTATCGCAACTCGATCACGATGATCTGGCGGATTATGAGCGTAATAACATTATGCGCCGCCTGCGCCAGTTAATTGCCCAATCATGGCATACCGATGAAATCCGCAAAATCCGTCCTACCCCAATTGATGAAGCGAAGTGGGGGTTTGCTATGGTGGAAAACAGCTTGTGGGAGGCTGTGCCAGCATTCCTGCGTGAATTCAATGAACAACTGGAAGAGTCAATTGATTACAGCCTGCCAGTTGAAGCGGTACCTGTCCGCTTTACTTCCTGGATGGGCGGCGACCGAGACGGCAACCCGAATGTCACCTCTGAAGTCACTCGTCATGTATTACTGCTTAGCCGCTGGAAAGCAGCCGATCTATTCCTAAAAGACATTCAGGTTCTGGTTTCTGAGCTATCCATGTCTGAATGTACACCAGAAGTTCGTAAATTAGCAGGTGGTGATGAAATTCTAGAACCTTACCGAGAAATTGCTAAAAAGTTGCGGACACAACTCAGCAATACATTGACCTATTTGGAGAAACAACTGAAAGGAGAACAAGTTCTGCCACCAACTGATTTGCTGGTGGATAACGAACAGCTTTGGCAACCACTTTACGCCTGTTATCAGTCACTAAAAACCTGCGGGATGGAAATCATCGCCAACGGTCAATTATTAGATATCTTACGCCGTATCCGTTGTTTCGGCTTATCGCTGGTACGTATTGATGTACGCCAAGAAAGCACTCGCCATACAACTGCCGTTTCTGAACTGACGCAATACCTAGAATTAGGTGACTACGCCAGTTGGTCAGAAGAAGAAAAACAGGCTTTCCTACTGTATGAACTGCACTCCAAACGTCCATTGATCCCACATAACTGGCAACCAAGCGCTGAAACGCAAGAGGTTTTCGCAACCTGTAAAGTCATTGCCGAGTCACCTCAAGACGCTATCGCCGCTTACGTTATCTCAATGGCTAAAGTACCTTCTGATGTATTAGCGGTTCACTTGCTACTGACAGAAGCCGGTTGTCCGTTCACTTTACCCGTTGCCCCATTGTTCGAAACCCTTGATGACCTGAATAATGCCGAAAATGTCATTCAGCAATTAATGAATATTAAATGGTATCGCACTCTGATTCAGGACAAACAGATGGTGATGATTGGCTACTCTGACTCGGCAAAAGATGCCGGGGTGATGGCTGCGGGATGGGCGCAATACCGCGCACAAGATGCACTAATCAAAGCTTGTGAAAAAGAAGGCGTCACGCTGACCTTGTTCCACGGTCGCGGCGGTACCATTGGCCGTGGCGGCGCACCAGCACATGCTGCTCTGCTTTCCCAACCACCGGGAAGCCTGAAAGGTGGCCTGCGCGTGACTGAACAGGGTGAAATGATCCGCTTTAAATTCGGTCTGCCACAGGTCACTATCAGTAGCTTAGCCTTATATGCCAGTGCGATTCTGGAAGCAAACCTCCTACCACCGCCGGAGCCTAAACCAGAATGGCATCAGGTGATGGATACCCTGTCTGATATTTCCTGCAAGATGTATCGCGATTATGTACGTGAACAGCCCGATTTTGTACCTTATTTCCGTGCGGCAACACCAGAACAGGAATTAGCTAAACTGCCTTTAGGTTCTCGTCCAGCCAAACGTCATCCGGCGGGTGGAGTAGAAAGTTTACGCGCTATCCCGTGGATTTTCGCCTGGACACAGAATCGCCTAATGTTGCCAGCCTGGTTAGGTGCAGGCACCGCGCTACAACAAGTTATAAATGATGGGAAACAGGATGTATTAGCAGAAATGTGCCGTGATTGGCCTTTTTTTACCACTCGGATTGGTATGTTGGAAATGGTCTTCGCCAAAGCTGATTTGTGGCTAGCGGAATATTATGATCATCGTCTGGTAGATAAGAACTTATGGCCGTTAGGTCAGAAACTGCGCGAGCAACTTTCCGCAGATATTAAGACGGTATTAACCATTTCTAAAGATGAACACCTGATGGCAGATCTACCATGGATTGCAGAATCAATCGCCCTACGTAATGTTTACACTGATCCACTCAACGTCTTACAGGCAGAACTATTACTGCGTTCCCGTCAGCAGCAACATCCCGATCCTCAGGTTGAACAAGCGTTGATGGTCACCATTGCCGGTATCGCAGCAGGAATGCGAAATACAGGTTAGTTGCTGTCAGGAGGAAACAACCTCCACGCGATTATAGTGACACTATTGAGCACAGTACTGGAATCTTTCCCAAACAACCCAGCACAAAATGTGCTCAATAGACAACGAAAAAGGAGTTATTTCTCACCAGGCGAAGCAATTAAAGAAAAACTCCTTATTATTTGTCCACCTTTGTTCCTCAGTGAGATAAGCAAGCAAACAATAACCCCCGCAAAAATTTCGATCATTACATAAATAAAATTTAATAATGTGATTTTCGCCCACTTCCCTAGAATTGTGCTTTTCCATTTCTAAGAGGATTCAGTCGTGAAGAAAAATAAACTTGCCATGTTGTTATCTCTTGCTTCCTTGTTTGGCGTTAATGCCTATGCCCAAACAGAGCAACCGAAGGAGGTCCCTACTGCTCAAAATGCCTTGGCAGCTCAACCTCAGCTACTGCCTAACCCTGAAAGCCCCATCCGAGCTGAAGAGAAGGAGCTCAACACTAAGTCTGAGGTAGCTTACGTCGCCGCACCTCCGCTAACCAATATGTGGGTCTATGCCGTTGGCTCGACGAATTGCGGATGGGAATACACTTCCAACTTGCCGGTGACAAACTGCAATCACGGAGGACAACAGCTCCGCGCCGCCGTTCTGGAAATTGGCTACGGCTACAATTCCTTTGCTTGGATGAACGGCGCTACACTGCCATACTCACTGTACTCTTCTACACCAGTTTGCATTACAAACGGGCACTACAATTGGCCATGTGCTGCGGGCCAAATTGTGGTTGGCTTCCTGAAAGAATACAGCCTCGATGGCTACCAGAATGGTATCTTCAGTTACCAGAACACTTCTGCTAATTGGCCTCGAAATACCATGTCAACGCAGATCAGCATTCTTTGACCTGCTAAAACCCATTTAGGCGTCTATTAAGAGGGGCGGGAAACCGCCCTTGTTTATTTTTACGTACAGGTATCGACGCCGATGGTTTAGCCTCGTAATTAGGCAAATATATAAAATTAATTTAAAAGTTTACCTAGGTGAATTTCTCACAAATTATTTCCGTTAGGCTCCCTCTGTAGGAGTGCCTGTACCCAGTAATAAAGTCATTAATCAACGAATGGTATAACGAATGCACAAAATAATATCGCTCGTGGCTTGCAATAATACACCTGATTAATCTCTTAAAGCTTCTTAAGGTTTTTCACCTAAACTTTGTACCACGAACTCCCTTGAATACTTAACGGCGGCCACTCTTGGCTTTCAGTGATAGGCGCCGTAGCCGTAAGGTCCCTGGCTTGCTGTAACATCCGCTCGACCAAGTTGGTCAACAGCTCAGCATCCAGCCTCTCCAACCATTCACGGCTCCAAAGCAGAGTCTCTCCCTCACCACTACGGCTCAGTTGCAATGTTGGCCAATCGGCCAGTGTAGCCAACGAACAAAGTTCGACATCACCTAGTGGAATAAACAAAGTTACCAACTCATCGCGTTGGCGGATATGCAAACTAAAAGGGCCGAGAGGTAGATCGAGCCCCTCCGAATGCAGAGACTCTTCGGTCTGCCCAAGGCGTCGGCACAGTTCCGATAATAAGGCATTGAACATAGTTACCCTGGTTACCTTTTATGGTTGTCAAACACAGATTCAGTCGGCGGCCACAGGTTAGCGATCGGAGGATTACTCGACGTGCCTTGCAGTTTACCACCTATGGTCGCAGCCCAAGGATCGATGACATATGCCTGGGAGCCCCAAGTTTCGGGTTTGCTGAGCTCACTATTGGGATCACGACCGACCACCACGAAGCAGTGGGTCTGGCTATGCCCCTTGGCGCCACGATGAGCGACTACCTCAATGCGCTGCTGGTCATCTTGATTGTGCTTCATCAGTTCGGCTGCCGCAGAGTAGGCTAAAGTGGTGCAACAACCAGCCTGAGCTTGAGCGACCCGGGCGGCGATAGATTGCAGTTGGTTGAAACTGACGTTGCCTTGTCTAGCGGCGATAGCCGCCATGTTGGACATCATATTGGCCTGGCTGTTACCCCTCAGGCGGTCCGGGTTGTCATTGAATAACCTCAATCTCTCCATGATTTGCTGATAATGAGGATTCTGCTTGCTAACGAAAGTGCCGGCATCAGTGCATGCGTAAGTTCCCATCTTCTGTAAAGCTGGCATAGCCTGCTGCAACATCGCTTGGGGACCGGCCGTCATCACCTTTGGCTGGAGAGTGCGCACCACAGCGCCTTGTTCTGCCAGAGCCTGTTTAAGCTCGGTAAGGCGGGAGCTACGGGCCGCCACCTCTTTAGGGTGGTGGTTCTCCCAGTGCTGGATAGCATCCTGCACCCGTTGGGCTTGCGCACTGTTGGGAGCACTCTGCAATTGGCGCAGTTCGGTGATCAAATGCTTGAGATCCGAACTCTGGAAATGCAAAGGACCTCGCCGAACAGACTGTTCGAACAAGCGGTTACCTTGTTCGAGTAGAGGAGAAGATGCCGTGTGCTGAGGAGCTTGCGTTTGGCTAAGCGGTGTATGGCCGCCAATATGCTGAATATGCATTATTCTTTCCAAAATAGGTTGAGTTGATTAAGAGTATCTTAGTATTTCTCCTACCCTGCTTATGTAAAAAAGTGACCCGATTTTTATCTATTTTAGGTGTCAGAAGAGAAGGGTTATCCGGGGATAGATGCCCAGAATTATTGAACCACAACAGTTCATACTGGACGAAGGATTATGGCGAACTTTACTTATTAAACCGAGATGATCTAACAATGATAATGTAGTGTGGGGATACAAACTCAATATTAAAACTTGCTTACTCAATTTTTATACAGAAAAATACCGTATACGTTAATTTGCCGTATTTAAAGAGGAATGATAATGACTGCTATCGCTCGATTTGATTTAAAGATGGACACAGATGAAAAGGAAGTTATTTCTCGCGCCGCAGCTTTAATGGGCACAACAATGGCTGCATTCGTGCGCACAGCAGCTAAAGAGAAAGCACGTGAGCTATTAGATAGAGACTCTCGCATAACAATGACAGTCCAGGATTTTCAGGCATTCACAACCGCTTTGAATGACGCTTTCGCTCCCAATGCTGCTTTACAAAACGCAATAAATGCTGCGCGCAAGGTGAAACGTGTTTGAAAAGCAATTCCTTGATCCAAGCTAAGTAAATCAGTAAATTTTATGCAATAATATATTAATTTCAACTTATTTTAATTAATTTATCCGGTAGATTCACATAATAAGAATTCACTCTTTATAACAATACTGCGAAAAAAATATGCTCTTACTAAGCAACATTTCTTAATAAGAGCCAATGATTAAGGACGAACACCCAAAGTATGACAAATTGCATAACTCAGTTCTGCACGGTTTAAGGTATAAAAATGAAAATCCTTCACACCTTCGCGGCTTAAAATCTTCACCATATCCATTGCGATAGAAGCACCAACTAAATTTGCGCTTTCAGGATCATCATCCAGTCCATCAAACATTCTGGTCATCCAACTTGGAATACGCACATTGGTCATTACAGCAAAACGTTTAAGCTGACGGAAATTGGATACCGGCAAAATTCCCGGTACAATTTCCACATCAATCCCGGCAGTCACACAGCGGTCACGAAAACGTAGGTAACTTTCCACATCAAAGAAGAATTGAGTAATAGCACGGTTCGCCCCCGCATCAATTTTTCGTTTCAGGCTAATCAGGTCAGCCTGAGAACTTTTTGCCTCAGGATGCACCTCAGGGTAAGCCGCAACGGAAATATCAAAATCAGCTTCTTTCTTAAGTAATTCAACCAGATCAACTCCATACATTTTAGGTTTTTCACCGTTTTCCGGTAAATCACCCCGCAAAGCCACAATATGGCGAATACCATTTTTCCAATAATCACGGGCAATTTCGCACAATTCATCGCGACTGGCATCAATACAAGTAAGGTGCGGAGCCGCTTCAAGGCCGGTTTTTTCTTTTATTCCCTTGATTATGCTATGGGTACGATCACGCTCGCCAGAGTTAGCACCATAAGTAACAGAAACAAATTTAGGCTTGAGGGTGCTCAGACGACCAATGGATTTCCACAGGGTTTTTTCCATCTCGGCTGTACGCGGTGGAAAGAATTCAAATGAAACACGGATCTGTCCTTCCAGTTCAGCCAGATTCTGATTCAGCGCCTCGCGCTGATTTGCGTGAAAAAAACTCATATCCTGCACCTCGTTAACAAACGGAATAATTTCCCATCTTAATAATTTGCCAGTTACTTTTATTTGCACATCTAAACACCTATACGTTTAGACGTCTAAATAAAATGAGGGATCGGCATTTTTTAGTCAACAACAAAGTTGAGTTAAATCGGTGAGGAATATTCACCCTGAATCGGAAAAAAATTCATCGAGGAATCTTTAGTAGATCGATGCCTAAAACAGCAATGAGGAAAGATGCCCTGTTCAGAGCATCCACCCTCTCGTTACCTCAAATATCAAGCGAAGGAAATCACATTTGATCAATCAGTGGAGGCTAGAAAGCTTAAAGCAGTTGTGACAAGCGGTTAAGATCAGACTGAATCGCTCCGGCGGTCACGTCACGACCAGCCCCCGGCCCACGGATCACTAACGGATTATCACGATACCAACGGCTCTCAATCGCAAACACGTTGTCGCACGGTAGCAAAGACGCCAATGGGTGATCAGGACGTACCGCCTCAACACCCACCTTTGCCTTACCATTCGCATTAAAACGGGCAACATAACGCAGCACCATGCCCATTTCCTGCGCCGCGGCTAATCGCTGCACCATCTGCTCATTGATAGCACCGCTATTATCAAAGAATTGTTCAATAGAGCCTGACTCTGCGTCTTTCGGCACCAGTGACTCAACACGCACTTGCTCTGGCTCAATCTCATACCCTGCTTCACGGGCAAGGATAATCAATTTACGCATCACATCCTGACCAGACAAATCAATGCGCGGATCAGGTTCTGTCAATCCCTGTTGCCACGCCTGTTCAACTAAATCACTAAACGGCACTGAACCATCAAATTGCAGAAACAGCCAAGATAATGTGCCGGAGAAAATGCCACTAATGGACAAAATGGTATCACCACTCTCCCGTAAGTCCCTTACGGTATGATTGATAGGTAAGCCAGCGCCAACTGTTGCATTGTAAAACCAATGGCGACCTGTTTTGGTAAATGCATCACGAATGAAACGATAATCACTGCTATTGGAAGCACCCGCAATTTTATTGGCACTGATAACATGGAAACCATAGCTGGCGAAATCGCTGTAACATCGAGCTAGTTCTTCACTCGCCGTCACATCTAGGATCACCAAATCGTCATAAGGATGCGCTCGCATCCACAGAAATAATCCATCAACATCATATTCTGTCGCTTCGTCATCAAAAAAAGCTAATGCTCGACTAGCATCAATCCCTTGATAGTCGAGTAAACTCCGGCGACTATCCGCCACACCGGCCAGAACAAATTCAAAATCACTGCGAGCCGAAATGTTTTTCTGCTCACGAGCGAATAACTCCAACCAACGAGAGCCAATATTTCCTTTACCAAACAAAATCAGACCAATCCGCTTTTCAGCCCGGAACAAACTCTGATGCAACCCCTGAATCACATGTTCAGTCTGATTAGTCCGCAACACAGCGACAAGACTGATACCATCCTCCGCATGCCAGATAAATTCTACCGGCTGATCTTTAAGTTGCTGATAAAAACGGTGGCAATGTAATGGGTTCTTGCATACACCAGCTCCAACCAGTGCCACCAGCGCCAAACCTTCTCTAAGGGAAAGTTTCCCCGGAAGCGTAGCATCTTCCAGCACACCCAATGCACTATTCACCACTTCGGAAGTGTAACAGAGCTGAATCAAATTACAGTCTAGATGGATACCTGTCGCCAATGGACGAATTTGTTCTCGCTTTAGCAACAGATCAATATCTTTGTATATCTGTTTAAAATCAT
Organism: Photorhabdus sp. HUG-39; assembly: GCF_963878365.1. Lineage (NCBI taxonomy): Bacteria > Pseudomonadati > Pseudomonadota > Gammaproteobacteria > Enterobacterales > Morganellaceae > Photorhabdus > Photorhabdus sp. HUG-39. The sequence goes on from NZ_CAWNWY010000021.1 coordinate 23,038, forward strand.
GATGAGCGGCCACATGCAACTCAATTAGGCAAACATCATCATGACTAGTAACAATTTTTGCGCCAGTCCCAGAAGCCAAAACCCTTTCAATACGCGTTGATCCTTGCTCCGGTTGGTAGCTGCAACGTAGTAGCAAATCAATATCACTGAAGGAAACAGGCTGTAAGGTACGAGCATGCAACACGGGTGCGGCAAGACGAGCAAGTTCGCTAGCTTCATCTAAGCGTAATAATGGTAACAAACAGGCATCTTTGACTTTTCTCGGATCAGCACTGTAGACACCAGCAACATCACTCCAGATGGTTACCCGCCTCGCCCCTGCCAAAGCCCCAACCTGAGTTGCGGAGTAGTCACTGCCATTTCGCCCCAATAACACCGTTTCTCCATCATGATTACTGGAGATAAAACCGGTCACCACCAGTCGTTTATTTAGGTTTTGTGTTAACAACTGATTTAGCAATGGTTGGGAAAGGGTAACATCAATTTGCGGCTGAGCTGCCCGTTCCGCGCGTAAAAACTGGCGAGCATCCACCCAAGCGCTAGGAATACCCTGAACTTCAAGCACAGCCGACATCAAACGCGCGGACCAGATCTCTCCGTGCCCCACCACTTCTGCATAAGTCACATCACTAACGGGTTTATCCAGTAATGCACTTAGCTTTTCAAGATCGGCAATAAAACGCTTCACCAACTCTTCAGCAACAGTTTCAGGTAGCAAACCTCTAATCAGATCCTGCTGATAACGGCGCAGAACCTGCTGTACCTGATGGGCAGAAATACGGTCGCTCTGGCTAAGTTTAAGCCAATTAATTAACTGGTTAGTCGTGCTGCCTGCCGCGGATACCACCATTAAATCACCGGGTTGGCTGTAATTAGCCATAATCTTGGCCACCCGTTGATAACATTTCACATCCGCGAGACTACTTCCACCAAACTTATGTAATTGGCGGTCATTTTCCGCCGTTGCAACTACCAGTGTACTCATGGTCACTCCTTTACTACTGCCTGAAATGCATTTTCCAAATCAGCGATTAAATCCTGACTATCTTCAATACCCACAGAAACACGCAATAGTGAATCCGTAATCCCCGCTTCCGCCCTTGCCTGTGCTGACATGCCAGCGTGAGTCATGGTAGCCGTATGAGAAATTAAGGTTTCCACACCGCCCAGTGATTCCGCCAAAGTAAATAACTTTAACTCAGACAGAAAACGGCGTATCGCCTGTTCACCACCATCGAATTCAAAGCTTATCATTGCGCCAAAACCAAATTGTTGCTTACGAGCAATTTCATGCCCAGGATGATCTTTCAAAGCAGGATAAAAAAGTTTTTTCACTAACGGTTGCTGTTGAAGATAATTGACGATCTCCAATGCATTCTTTTGCTGTAACAGGACCCGTGGCGATAAAGTGCGCATGCCGCGCAACAGCAGGTAGCTATCAAACGCCGCACCGGTCACACCAATATTATTCGCCCACCAAGCGAGTTCCGTTGCAACCTCTTCATCTTTTGCAATAATAGCTCCGGCAATCACATCAGAATGTCCATTAAGATATTTAGTACAGGAATGCACAACCAGATCTGCCCCCAATTCCAACGGCTTCTGTAGTACAGGGCTCAGGAAAGTGTTATCAACAATGACTGTCGCCCCTACCTCATGGGAAAGCTGGCATATATGAGCAATATCGACAATACGCAATAAAGGATTACTGGGCGTTTCAATCAATACCAACTTTGGTTTTTTGGACAAGACTTGCTTTAATGCCTGTTCATCACTCTGATCGACAAAAACCACGTCATAAGCACCGCGTTTAGTCTGGCTGTCAAATAAACGGTAACTGCCACCATAACAATCATGAGGCGCAACCAACAGATCGCCAGGTTGAAGGAAAACCGTGCATAACAGGTGAATGGCTGACATTCCACTGCTGGTCATGATAGCACCCGCTCCCCCCTCCAGCTCAGCTAATGCCTGTTGCACCATATCTCGACCCGGATTACTCCTGCGGGAATAATCATGTGTCCTTGGCTGATTAAAATCAGTAAAATTATATGTGCTGGAAAGATATATAGGCGGAACAACACAACCATACTGTTCATCATTATTCAGCCCATTGCGAACTGCTATTGTTGCCGGCTTGCGTGTCATATCAGCTACCACTATCTGTCATAAATTAAGTCAGGGAAGAATATCCGCTACCACAGTAGACGTCAATACATCTAGACATCCAAACCTCTTTACGGTTAGATTAGACAATGGGATAATTATTCATCATAACTAATGGTGCTTTATTTATTAGTAGCCATTAGTTTATCGCATATACTATAACTGTATAATTGATAAGGAAATCACGATAAAATGGCAATATGTCACAACGAAAGCTGGTGCTGTTATCTGGCTTAATTTTATGATTTTACGACTATTTAAGGTACCCCATGGCTGAGTGGAACGGTGAATATGTCAGCCCTTATGCTGAACATGGCAAAAAAAGCGAGCAAGTGAAGAAAATCACAGTTTCAATTCCTTTGAAAGTGTTGAGAATCCTCACTGATGAACGCACTCGTCGCCAGGTCAATAACCTGCGTCATGCAACTAATAGTGAATTGCTGTGCGAAGCATTCCTGCATGCATTTACTGGACAGCCGCTGCCCGATGATGCTGATTTACGTAAAGAGCGTAATGATGAAATCCCAGAGGTAGCCAAAAAAATCATGCGGGAATTAGGTATTGATCCTGATACCTGGGAATATTGATAGTAGCGAAAAAAACTCCTGTAAAAATTCAGGGATTTTTTATTTTGGCTAAAATGCAAAACGCCCGATGCAAAACACCGGGCGTTAGTACCAGTCGGCCTGTCATCATGGACAGGCTCAATTCTGCAACTATTTGCTGACACCTGGAACATTGAAACGTTTCTTAAAGCGATCAACACGACCACCAGTAGCAACATCACGTTGTTTACCCGTATAGAATGGGTGGCATTGGCCGCATACGTCTAGGTTCAAAGCGTGACCAGCGGTAGATCTGACTTGTATTACATTACCGCAAGAGCAGGTTGCAGTAATTTCTTCATATTTAGGATGAATACCTTTTTTCATGGGATAACCTCTGTTAAGGCCGTGTCGCTATCCAGCCCTGTTGCCGCCAGACACCACACGTCGTGTTGATAAAATGAGTTTGGTATCTTCCATACCAAAGGCGGCGGATCATACAGAAGATCTGCCTATCTCGCAATGAAATCCACTCAACACCTATGGTACTCTGTAATCAATTTTTGATTACATTCTAATTTACCCATTGATTTTACGGAATAATTTTATGGTTGTTATTCAGGTTGCTCTGCCTGTCCCTCTTACCCGCTCTTTTGACTATCTGCTACCCGCAGAAAGTCAATTACCCGTTGCAGGAATGCGGGTAACAGTCCCTTTTGGCAAACGTAAAGCGATTGGTATCATCACTGGGATAACTGACAACAGTGATATTCCGGCAGAACAACTGAAAACCATAGAATCTATTCTCGATACTCACTCTTTATTTCCAGAAAACCTTTGGCAATTATTGCTCTGGGCATCCAATTATTACCATTACCCCATCGGTGAAGTCCTGTTCCATGCATTGCCGGTGCTGCTTCGTCAAGGAAAACCCGCGGAATCAACTCCACTATGGCAATGGCAAGTCACGCCAACAGGCGCTGAATTACCGCTAGCGCAACTGAAACGCTCGCCAAAACAGCAGCAAGTACTGGCAACCCTACGCCGTAAAGCAATATATCGCCATCAGATTACAGAACTGGAACTGAGCGAAAGCGCTTTCCAATCGCTCAAAAAGAAGTCACTTATCGATTTATACCCTGTGCAACCTGAATCTGAGAACTGGCGAAATCACTTCCAAATCACCGGCGAACGCCTGAAATTGAATACCGAACAAGCCACAGCAGTTGGTGCTATCCGTGCAGAAGACCAGCAATTCTCTCCCTGGTTACTGGCGGGCATCACCGGATCAGGTAAAACAGAAGTTTATCTCAGTGTGTTGGAAAATATTCTGGAGCAAGGTAAACAAGCGCTGATACTTGTACCGGAAATTGGCCTGACACCACAGACCATCCGTCGCTTCCGTGAACGTTTCAACGCACCGGTTGATGTTCTTCATTCAGCCCTGAATGACAGTGAACGTCTTGCTGTATGGCTACGAGCGCGACAAGGTGAAAACGCCATTGTCATCGGTACACGCTCAGCCCTATTTACCCCTTTCGCCTGCCTTGGCATCATCATTATTGATGAAGAACATGACAGCTCTTATAAGCAACAGGAGGGCTGGCGTTATCATGCCCGTGATTTAGCGGTATTCAGAGCAAAAAAAGAGAATATCCCGGTGATCATGGGCTCTGCGACCCCAGCACTAGAAACACTTTACAATGTGCAACAAGGCAAATACCGTACGCTAACATTGTCCAAACGGGCAGGTTATGCTCAGCCAGCGACTCAGCATCTGTTGGACTTAAAAGGCTTACCACTCAAAATCGGGTTATCTCAACCACTAATAAAACGTATTGAAGAACATCTACAAGCCAATAATCAGGTCATACTTTTCCTTAACCGCCGCGGTTACTCACCTGCCCTACTCTGCCATGAATGTGGCTGGATTGCAGAATGCCAACGCTGTGACCATTATTACACGCTGCATCAATACCATCGTCAGTTACGTTGCCATCATTGTGACAGCCAGCGCCCCGTTCCCCGTCAGTGCCCGCAATGCGGTTCTACTCATCTTCAACCTGTTGGCCTTGGCACAGAACAGCTTGAAGACGGTATTTCAGCCCTATTCCCTAATGTACCCGTTACCCGCATTGACAGGGATACCACTAGCCGCAAAGGAACACTGGAACAACAACTGGCTGACATTCACGCCGGAAATGCCCGTATACTGATTGGCACCCAAATGCTGGCAAAAGGTCACCATTTTCCTGATGTCACACTGGTCGCGTTACTCGATGTTGATGGTGCCTTGTTTTCAGCAGATTTTCGGGCAGCAGAACGTTTCGCACAACTTTATACACAGGTTTCTGGTCGGGCTGGTCGGGCTGGTAAACGGGGAGAAGTGGTTCTTCAGACTCATCATCCTGACCATCCATTACTGCAAATTTTGCTCAATAAAGGCTACGATGCTTTCGCTATTCAAGCTATGGATGAACGCAAAAGTGTGTTTTTACCACCATTTACCAGCCATATTATCTTACGCTCAGAAGATCACGATAATCAGCAAGCACCTGCTTTTTTACAACAACTGCGCTTGCTTTTTGAACACCACCCTTTGCGGGATGATAACTTATGGATCATGGGCCCGGTTCCTGCATTACAGTCAAAAAGAAGTGGTCGTTATCGTTGGCAACTATTAATTCAACATCCATCCAGAACTGTTTTACAAAAAATCATGGCACTGGTTTATCCACAGATAACAGCTTTACCGCAAACCCGAAAAGTGAAATGGAATATCGATGTTGATCCAACTGACAGTTAGTAATTAATCGCCTCTATTTTAAAACACATAACCTGAGCAGATTAAACATACTCTTATTTGCTATTTAAAAAATCACACCCAACAATCCGTAACCAATGAAAAATTACTCACTAATTTGCGAGCCATATCGAATAAATGATTTATATCACACTTTTTTACAAACTAAGGAATAAATGAATTTGCCAAACTGTTTAGAATGATCCCTTAATAACATTGTCATAACCTTAAACCGCATGTCGTTACTTTCCTTAAAGTCACTGACGGTTTCCCGGCAACCAGAAAATGACAATCATTTAACTAATCAGTCAGGAAATGAGGAGTGAGTTTTGGAGCAGAAAAAGAATGGCACCTCCGCAACAATGAAAGATGTCGCTGAAGTGGCTGGCGTTTCTACCGCAACAGTATCGAGAACACTCATGAATCCAGAAAAGGTTTCTTCCCAGACCCGACAAAAAGTGGAACAAGCTGTACTGGCTGTGGGCTATTACCCAAATAATTTATCCCGTAATCTTAAACGCGGTGAGTCAAAAACTATTTTAGTGATAGTGCCAAATATCAGCGATCCCTTTTTCACTGATGTGATTTGCGGCATTGAAGAGACAGCGGAACAACATGGCTATCTGGTTTTAATCGGTGATTGCCAACATCAGCAAAAACAGGAACACGCGTTTCTCAACCTGATTGTCACCAAACAAATTGATGGTCTGTTGCTACTGGGTTCGAATATCCCGTTTGATGCCAGCAAAGAAGAACAAAAAAACCTACCACCAATGGTAATGGCAAACGAATTTGCACCAGAGCTAGAACTGCCGACTATTCATATTGATAACCTGACCGCCGCATTCAATGCGACTCATTATCTACAAACATTGGGACATAAACGCATTGCCTGCCTCTCCGGTCCAGAAAATATACCGATTTGCCGCTATCGCCGTCAGGGATATATCCAAGCATTGCGTCGCTCTGGTGGGACAATTCGTGAAGATTATATTGTCCAAGGTCACTTTACCCATGAAAGCGGCGCAAAGCTGACTGAACAGTTGCTCTCTCTGCTGGATCCCCCTACAGCCATCTTCTGCCACAGCGATGTTATGGCAATTGGCGTGATGTGGCAGGCTAAAAGAATGGGCTTAAAAATACCGGAAGATTTATCAATCATTGGGTTTGATAACTTAAGTCTCGCCACGTACAGCGATCCGCCGTTGACAACCGTTGGACAGCCCAGTTATCAAATTGGTCACAAGGCAATGTTACTGTTGCTAGATCAAATCCAGGGTCACACAACTTCAGGCGGTTCTCAGTTACTGGAATCGGAATTAATTATTCGGCAAAGCACCTGTTCGCCTAAAAGCTAGGCAAATAACCGCAGGTTAAGTAACATATCGTTTATTTTCTTTTATTTAAATTACTCAGCGAATTAGACAGTGGCACAACGAGATTATGTGAGTCGCGGGCGTTCAAACACCCGCCGTAAAAATACCGATAAGAAAAAACACCAAGCCCAGGGGCTGCCAAAAGCAACGCTGGTCATCGCGATAGCCTTAGTCGTTATCTTTATTGGTGGCCTTTACTTTATTACCCACAATAAACAGAAAAGCGAACCAGAAATACTGCCAAAACATTCTCAGCAAAACAATGGATTACCACCAAAACCAGAAGAACGTTGGCGCTATATCAAAGAATTGGAAAATCGCCCCGTTGGCATCGAGACACCACGTGATCCCTCATCCGGGGGGCAAAGCAATTCACAAACTCAGCTGACCGCAGAGCAACGGCAGTTACTTGAACAAATGCAGGCGGATATGCGCCAACCGGCGACTTCACTACCAGAAGTGCCATACAATGGCGTTCAAGTGCCGCGTTCACAAGTGATCATCAAGCCATCAACGGAAACACAAAAACCGCTGGAAACAAGGCCACAACCTCAACAAACGTTACCACAACAACCCATGCAGACTCAGCCAGTTCAGCCACAAACTCTACCACCGGCTGAAACCAGTAAACCTAAGCCCGTAGAAAAGGCACAGCGTATGATTTTACAATGTGGTTCATTCCGCAATATGGACCAAGCTGAATCAGTACGTGCCAATCTGGCATTTGCGGGTATTGAAAGCCAGATCACAACGGGAGACGGCTGGCATCGTGTTGTTCTTGGTCCCTACAGTAAAAACACCGCAGAAAAAATGCGGGAACGTCTGAAAGGCGCTGGCGTATCAGGTTGCATTCTCCGTGTTACTGGGGGTTGAAAAATGATAATTCTCCCCCATCTATACTGCTAACACCGTGCACACGGTATTTTCGATAGCCGTATACCCTATGGGAAAGTACCATGCGTCACATTTATCTATTTTTGTAACCAAGGGCTTACTCGTGACTACAATCGTAAGTGTTCGCCGTAATGGCCAAGTCGTAATCGGTGGTGATGGACAGGCAACGATGGGTAATACCGTCATGAAAGGCAATGTCCGTAAAGTTCGCCGCCTCTATAATGACAAAGTAATCGCGGGTTTTGCCGGCGGTACAGCAGACGCTTTTACTCTGTTTGAACTGTTTGAACGTAAACTTGAAATGCACCAAGGGCATCTGACCAAAGCAGCGGTTGAGCTTGCTAAAGACTGGCGCACTGATCGCATGCTACGCAAACTGGAAGCTCTGCTGGCAGTCGCAGATGAAAATACCTCCCTGATCATTACAGGTAACGGCGATGTCATTCAGCCAGAAAATGACCTCATTGCCATTGGTTCCGGTGGCCCATACGCCCAATCTGCCGCACGAGCAATGCTGGAGAATACCGATCTCAGCGCCAGACAAATTGCAGAGAAAGCGTTAACCATTGCCGGTGATATCTGCATTTATACCAACCATAATCACAACTTCGAAGAACTTCCTTCAAAAGCGTAAGGGTAGATAGTATGTCTGAAATGACTCCACGCGAAATTGTCAGCGAACTTGACAAACACATTATTGGTCAGGACAAAGCGAAACGCGCTGTAGCTATCGCACTCCGTAACCGCTGGCGTCGTATGCAGCTAGATGAAACGCTGCGCTACGAAGTAACACCTAAAAATATCCTGATGATTGGTCCGACTGGGGTAGGTAAAACCGAAATCGCCCGTCGCCTGGCAAAACTGGCAAATGCGCCGTTTATCAAAGTCGAAGCGACAAAATTCACCGAAGTTGGCTATGTTGGTAAAGAAGTCGATTCTATCATCCGTGATCTGACCGATGCCGCGGTTAAAATGGTCCGCCTGCAATCCATCGAAAAAAACCGTTATCGGGCAGAAGAATTGGCAGAAGAGCGTATTCTGGATGTCCTGATCCCACCAGCCAAAAATAACTGGGGACAAACGGAGACGCAAGTCGAGCCATCAGCCGCACGCCAGGCATTCCGTAAGAAACTACGTGAAGGTCAACTTGATGATAAAGAAATCGAGATTGATGTTGCTACCACACCTGTGGGCGTCGAGATCATGGCGCCTCCGGGTATGGAAGAGATGACAAATCAGTTGCAATCTATGTTCCAGAACCTTGCCGGTCAGAAACACAAATCTCGTAAGCTAAAAATCAAGGATGCTTTCAAGCTACTGATCGAAGAAGAAGCCTCTAAACTAGTTAACCCGGAAGAATTGAAACAACAGGCTATTGATTCCGTTGAACAACACGGTATTGTCTTCATTGATGAAATCGACAAAATCTGCAAACGAGGCCAGACTTCAGGCCCTGATGTTTCCCGTGAAGGTGTTCAGCGTGACCTGTTACCATTGGTGGAAGGTTGTACAGTATCCACTAAACACGGCATGGTAAAAACAGACCACATCCTGTTTATCGCCTCAGGTGCATTCCAGGTTGCCAGTCCTTCCGATCTGATCCCTGAATTACAAGGGCGTCTGCCAATCCGAGTGGAGTTACAGGCACTCACTACAAAAGATTTTGAGCGTATTCTGACTGAACCGAGTGCATCCCTGACGGAACAGTACAAAGCACTGATGGAAACGGAAGGTATGATCATCAGTTTCACGGATGATGGCATTAGCAAAATTGCAGAATCCGCATGGCAGGTAAATGAATCGACCGAAAATATCGGGGCCCGTCGCCTACATACTGTGCTTGAGCGGCTGATAGAAGATATCTCCTTCGAAGCCAGTGAACGTCGTGGTCAGTCAGTTGATATTGATGCCGACTATGTTAAAAAGCATCTAGATGAATTGGTTGCAGATGAAGATCTGAGCCGCTTTATCCTATAATCGGTATATACGATTTCTGATCCGCTATACCCTATGGATTTCAAGATGCATCGCGACGGCAAGGGAGCGAATCCCCGGGAGCATAGATAACGATGTGACCGGGGTGAGTGAGTGCAGCCAACAAAGAGGCAACTTGAAAGATAACGGGTATATAATGAATGATGGGAGGCATGCCTCCCATCATTCATTATAAATTTACAGGAATAAGTGAACTCAGAAATGAACTCATCAACTTCCATCAGTCAAACTCAAGCATGGCTGGAAAGTTTGCGTCCTAAAACGCTACCACTCGCCCTTGCCGCCATTATTACTGGCTCAGCCCTTGCTGCCTGGACAGGGCATTTCAAGCTACCGGTCGCCTTACTAGCACTATTAACAGCAGCCATACTGCAAATTCTGTCCAATCTCGCCAATGATTACGGTGATGTTATCAAAGGCAGTGATACTGAAAAGCGTATCGGGCCACTACGTGGTATGCAAAAAGGCATTATTACCATCTCACAGATGAAAAAAGCGCTGAAGATTATTGTCCTGCTAACTTGTCTGTCTGGTAGCGCCTTGATTGCCGTTGCCTGTGAAGAACCTAGCGATATATTCGGTTTTTTGGCACTTGGCCTGCTAGCAATTATTGCCGCAATTACCTATACAGTCGGTACAAAGCCTTATGGCTATATGGGACTTGGCGATATTTCAGTACTGATTTTCTTTGGCTGGTTAAGTGTTGCCGGTACTTATTATCTTCAAGCAGGTTTTTTTGATTCAGTTGTCATACTCCCGGCGACAGCCTGTGGTCTTCTCTCTGCTGCTGTTCTGAATATCAATAACTTGCGTGATATTGAAGATGACAAACGGCATGGCAAAAATACCCTGGCCGTCCGTCTCGGCCCTAAAAAAGCCCGTTATTATCATGGATGTTTAATAATCACAGCAATACTCTGCTTGGTATTATTCACCATACAAAACCCGTCTGGCTGGTCAAGCTGGTTGTTCTTGCTCGCTCTGCCTTGGTTGTTCAAACATATGTGGTATGTACTTAATGAACCCACACCGGAAGGAATGCGACCAATGTTGGGACAGATGGTTAAGACGGCATTATTGACTAATATTCTATTTTCAGTTGGTCTTATTTTTAATTAGACAATATTTGTGCTGTTTTTCCGAAGGTGTTGTAACTTAATCATTCTGGATACCTGTTAACAATATCAATTTAATAATTGATGATTTTGCTAACATCGGCCTGAAAGGGATATACTGACTGTTCCATACCTTAACCAGACGTAAATCCTATGAAATATGATACTTCCGAGCTTTGTGACATCTATCAAGAAGAAGTAAATGTGGTAGAGCCTATGTTCTCCAATTTTGGCGGGCGTACTTCATTTGGTGGTCAAATCATCACGGTTAAATGCTTTGAAGACAACGGATTACTTTACGACCTGCTTGAAGACAACGGTCATGGACGCATTTTACTGGTAGATGGTGGTGGTTCTGTACGCCAAGCATTAATTAACGCTGAACTGGCACAACTCGCTGTGCAAAATGGATGGGAGGGTATTGTTGTTTACGGTGCTGTACGTCAGGTTGACCAGTTAGCAGAGTTCGACCTCGGCATTCAAGCTATAGCCGCTATTCCTGCTGGCTGTCGTGATGAAGGGACCGGCGCAAGCGATATCCGGGTGAATTTTGGTGGTGTCACCTTCTTCTCTGGCGATTATTTGTATGCCGATAACACCGGTATCATTTTGTCTGAAGAACCACTGGGACTTGATGATGAAGAAGATGAGATCATCTGATGATAATGTATGATAAAACTAAGGGCGATTTTTCAGATCGCCCTTCTTTTGTCTGTTGGAAATTTTAATTACTGAACATCTTCCATTTTGCCTAACAAGGCACGCAAACGTTCTTGCCATACTTGCTGCTCTTGTTTTAATTGCTCATTCTCATGAGCCAGAGACTCACGGCCGCTGGTTGCATTCTGGATCTCCTGAGACAAAGCTCGATTTTTTTCTTTTAATTCTTCAATTTCCATTTGTAGCAGGGTAATAGTATCAATCGCCTGCTGAACCTTGGCTTCCAGCTTTTCAAAAACTTCAAATGACATTCTCGGTTCCCCCTTATAAGCAATTGTCTGATTGTATGTAGCCAAAGCTCCCCTGTCTAGCAACATCCCCAACACATGAAAAATAACTACCAAATAAAAAGCTCAAAATGTCTCCCACTTTAATTTTTAGCAAAATAGCGGATAAATGCGGATTCGCTCATTTTGTTGACACAACACACACATTTTAATTTCGCTATTTCTCGTTTCCGCTCATTAACGATAAATTTACATAATCTCCTTTTCAATTTCTGAAAGGTGACAATAATAATTACGCCTCTAAAATCTTCTTTGTAGGATAGAACATATGAGCCAAACCACTAGCACGACATTAACCGGACAATGTATCTCTGAGTTTCTTGGTACCGCACTATTGGTTTTCCTTGGAGTAGGCTGTGTTGCCGCTGCACGTATTGCCGGCGCACAATTAGGCTTATGGGAAATCAGTATTATTTGGGGTATGAGCGTTGCGTTGGCTGTTTATCTCACCGCAGGTGTTTCCGGTGCTCACCTTAACCCAGCAGTGACGATTGCCTTATGGTTGTTTGCCCGCTTTGATGGCAAAAAGGTTATCCCTTTCATTATTGCCCAAATGATTGGTGGCTTCATCGCTGCCGTTCTCATTTACATGATGTACTACAGCGTATTCCTTGATTACGAACAAGTACACAATATCATTCGTGGCACGCCTGAAAGCCTGTTTACAGCAGGTGTATTCTCTACTTACCCAATGGCGCCACTGTCCATTTCTCAGGCTTTTATGATAGAAGTTATCATTGCCGCCATTCTGCTCTGTTTGATTCTATCGCTGACTGACGACGGTAACGGTATTCCCCGCGGTCCTCTGGCCCCGTTACTGATTGGTATTGTGATTGCCGTTATCGGCGGTGCATTTGGCCCATTAACCGGTTTCGCGCTGAACCCGGCCCGTGACTTTGGTCCCAAATTAGTTGCTTATCTGGCCGGTTGGGGAGATATTGCCCTGACGGGTGGGCGTGAAATCCCTTACTGTCTGGTTACTCTGACCGCCCCCATTATCGGCGGTATTGTGGGAGCATTTGGCTACCGCAAACTTATTGGTCGTAATTTACCATCTGATGTTCATAAGACTGAAGATCAGAAGAAAAAGAAAGCCTAAAGTAGAGCATTACCAGAACAGGTTATTATCATGACAACAGAAAATATGATTGAGAAAAAGTATATTGTCGCTCTTGATCAGGGAACCACCAGTTCCCGAGCAATAATTCTTGATCACGACGCCAATATTATCTCAATTTCCCAAAGAGAGTTTACGCAAATTTATCCTAAACCGGGTTGGGTAGAACACGATCCAATGGAAATCTGGGCAACCCAAAGCTCAACTTTAGTAGAAGTATTGGCGAAAGCGGATATTAGTTCTGATCAGATTGCCGGTATTGGGATTACCAACCAACGTGAAACAACGATTATTTGGGAAAAAGAAACCGGTAAACCTATTTACAATGCCATCGTTTGGCAATGTCGCCGTACCGCAGACGCGTGTACTAAACTCAAACAAAAAGAGGGATTAGAAGAATATATTCGCCAGAATACAGGGTTGGTAGTAGACCCTTATTTCTCCGGCACCAAAGTAAAATGGATCTTAGATAACGTCGCAGGCGCCCGTGAACGAGCTGAAAAGGGTGAGCTCCTATTCGGTACTGTGGATACTTGGCTGGTATGGAAAATGACTCAAGGCCGTGTCCACGTTACCGATTTCACAAACGCCTCCCGAACGATGCTGTTCAATATTCACAATCTGGAGTGGGATCAACATATTCTTGATGAGTTACAAATCCCGCGATCCCTACTGCCTAGCGTTCATTCATCTTCTGAGATTTATGGTCAGACCAACATCGGCGGTAAAGGCGGCACCCGGATCCCTATCTCAGGTATCGCAGGTGATCAGCAAGCTGCTCTATATGGTCAACTTTGTGTCCAACCGGGTATGGCGAAAAACACCTACGGGACAGGCTGTTTCCTACTGATGAACACGGGTACAGATGCCGTACGCTCCAATCACGGCCTACTAACAACCATTGCCTGTGGTCCTCGCGGCGAAGTGAACTATGCACTTGAAGGTGCGGTTTTCGTTGGTGGTGCCTCTATTCAGTGGTTGCGTGATGAACTGAAACTTATTGCAGATGCGGCTGACTCCGAATATTTTGCCACTAAAGTTAAAAATAGTAACGGCGTGTATGTGATCCCTGCTTTTACCGGCCTTGGTGCCCCCTATTGGGACCCCTACGCCCGAGGGTCAATTTTCGGCCTAACCCGCGGCACCAACAGTAATCACATCATTCGTGCGACGCTGGAATCTATCGCCTATCAGACCCGTGATGTACTGGACGCTATGCAAGCTGATGCAGGCACCCGGTTGCAAGCACTACGGGTAGATGGCGGAGCCGTTGCCAATAACTTCCTGATGCAATTCCAATCAGATATTCTTGGCACCCGTGTAGAACGCCCTGTGGTGCGTGAAAGCACTGCATTGGGCGCAGCATTCCTCGCAGGATTGGCAGTTGGCTACTGGAAAGACCTGGATGAAGTGAAAAGTAAAGCCACCATTGAAAAAGAATTCCGTCCAAGCATTGAAACCACTGAACGTAATTACAAATACAATGGCTGGAAAAAAGCAGTTGCCCGTGCGCAGGATTGGGAAGATAAAGGTTAATTAATATAAAGAAAGGGTGAAATTACCACCCTTTCTTTACTATATGATTAAACGACATATCCCTAGCGTTGCATTCTATACCCGTTATCTTTCAAGTTGCCTCTTTGTTGGCTGCACTCACTCACCCCGGTCTCATAGTTACCTATGCTCCCGGGGATTCGCTCCCTTGCCGTCGCGATGCATCTTGAAATCCATAGGGTATATGTGCCAATGGTAACCAACAAAGCAAGATCAAAACTGACGTAAAGAACATATTCCTGCACCAAAGACAAAAGTAGTGCATAATTTTATTTTCAGAAAAAATTGCAGTCAATTACGCCATATATGACAACAAATATGCACATATAAACCAAATATTAATAAAATTATGGTTAATTTTTCTATGACACAGAATCGATAATGGTATTTATCCCTATAGGACTAAAATAGCGACGTAAAAACAAACTGTTCGGAGATTTCTTTCGGGATAGGAGATAAATTCCAATGGCAAACTGGGTTACAGGAAAAGTTACACAAGTTATTCACTGGACGAATACCTTATTCAGCATCAGGATACATGCACCGGTTGAAGAATTTACTGCGGGTCAGTTTGCAAAACTGGCGATGGAAATAGATGATGAACGGGTGCAACGGGCCTACTCTTATGTTAATGCCCCGATAGATAATAATCTTGAATTCTACTTAGTCACGGTTCCAGAAGGCAAACTCAGCCCACGGTTAGCAGCTCTGCAACCGGGTGATGATCTCTTAGTAACAGAACAAGCCGCAGGCTTTTTTATTCTTGATGAAATACCTGATTGTGAAACATTATGGATGCTTTCAACAGGGACTGCCATTGGCCCTTATCTGTCAATCCTCCAGCAAGGAGATCATCTGGATAGATTCAAGAACATCGTATTGGTGCATGCAGTCAGACTAACACAAGATTTAAGCTATCTGCCCTTAATGCAGCAATTAGTTGAACGTCTCAATGGCAAGTTACGAATTCAGACTATCGTCAGTCGTGAACAAAACCCCGGCTCATTGACTGGTCGTATCCCAGCATTGATCGAGAACGGCGAACTTGAGTCCGCTGCCGGACTTACGATGAACAGTGACAACAGCCATATTATGTTATGCGGTAACCCTCAAATGGTGAAAGATACCCAGCAACTGCTAAAAGAGCGGCGTGGAATGACAAAACACTTACGCCGCAAACCGGGGCATATCACCAGTGAGCAATATTGGTAGTTTCAATCATCTTTGACAGAAATAAAATCCACTTTCTCTGTCGCCTCACCAAACCGGTTTGGCCCATCCGTACCACGGAATACACCGCAATCAAGCACCATCATTACAATGATCAATGTGGGGATAAAACGGCCAATCCCCCATTGCCAGAACGGTGCCATGCCACCCCAGTCAACAGCAATCAACAGCCCTGCCAGTAATAAAAGCAGCGACCAGCCTCCCCGCTTATTTCGATCATGCAGACGCTTAACCATCATTGCCGCTACGGGATACATCACCAAGACAAGTGCAAAAACAGCATAGTGCATGGTCAAAGAATTCATTCCCTGAATAGTCAAGATAACAAACATCAAAGCCAAGCAAACACCAATGCCAATCCAGAATTCACACCGCCCAATTCGTCCTTTGAATGAAAAACCCCATTGTTGTAATGTCATCTATTCTTTTCCAATCGTGTATTCTGTTTCTCTGCGCAGTTTAACCTAAGCGAGCGGCAACATGAAAATGGACGTTAATAAATTTCTAGCCATAATATTAGCGGCAAACAGCGTCGGTTTGCCATTGGTAGCCCATGCTGATAAATCCACAACCACAGAACCCACAGTACAAGCGACCTATCTTCTGCCGAATGCCCCCTCTTTCGATGAAACTATCCCGCGATTTCGCGAAAAATATAATCGCCACAACCCGACATTGCCACTACGCGAGTATCGGGTAATCATAAGTAAAAACATTTATCCGCCACTGACACGAGCTGCCAGTAAAATCAATGAAAAACTCTATTCTTCCGCCGTACTTGAGCGAGGAAGCGAAAAAATCAAAAGCCTGCAACTGACATTACTACCATCAGAAAATACCGCTGAAACTCAGCAAAACCAAATGCTGGCAGAGCAGTACATGATCGCCCTAATGCGCCACTTTAACCCAACGCTTTCACAGGAACAAAGCAAAGAGAATATTGATAACTTACTCATAAACAGCAAAAAATCGCCATTTTACAGCCACAACATCGGCGCTATTCGCTATATTGTGGTAAATAGTAGCGAAAAAACGCTTACTTTCGCTATTGAACCGATTAAGCTATGGTTATTTGAACCCGATAACTAATCAAATTTAGCAATAAAAAAAAGCTATTGTCGGCAATGATCACTATACTGTGGAGCGCCGATCTACCGAATCGATCTTAAGAATGAATTTCATTCAACTCACTACTTAAACATTCTCTGGTTGGAGGAAAAAACATGCGACATCCATTAGTTATGGGTAACTGGAAATTGAATGGCAGCACCCATATGGTTAACGAACTCATCACTGGCCTGCGTCAAGAATTAAGCAGTGTTACCGGCTGTGACGTCGCTATCGCGCCACCAGCGCTTTATCTCTCTCAGGCTAAACAAGCACTGGCTGGCAGCCGCATTGCTCTAGGTGCACAGGACGTTGACGTTAACCTGTCTGGTGCATTTACCGGTGAAACTTCCGCCACAATGTTGAAAGACATTGGCGCAGAATACATTATTATCGGCCACTCTGAACGCCGTACTTACCACCAAGAAAGTGATGAATTCATTGTGAAAAAATTTTCCATTCTTAAACAACAAGGTCTAATCCCTGTTTTGTGCATCGGCGAAACTGAACAGGAAAATGAAGCCGGCCAAACTGAAAGCGTATGTGCAAGGCAAATTGATGCGGTTCTGAACATATTGGGAGTAGAAGCATTCCAAAATGCGGTCATTGCTTACGAACCTGTTTGGGCAATTGGTACAGGCAAATCAGCAACACCGGCACAAGCTCAGGCTGTGCATAAATTCATCCGTGATCATATTGCGCAGAAAGATACAGCAATCGCACAACAAGTCATTATCCAGTACGGTGGCTCTGTGAACGCAGATAATGCCGCTGAACTATTCGCTCAACCAGACATTGACGGTGCATTAGTTGGCGGTGCATCTCTAAAAGCGAATGCTTTCGCTGTTATCGTAAAAGCCGCAGCCACTGCGAAAAAAGCCTAATTCATATTTCAACGATAATTGACCGCCGTACACCTACGGCGGTTACTCATTTTTATCGCTGAATAATCTCATCAAACACACCGCCAGTCGCAAAATGCACTTTTTGAGCTTCACCCCAACCGCCGAATATCTTATCGACAGTAAATAATTCCAACGCAGGAAAAGAGGAGCGGTACTTATCAGCAACCGCTTTATCACGTGGTCGATAATAGTTTTTAGCCGCTATCTCCTGCCCAACTGGCGAGTAAAGGTATTGCAGATATTCTGTTGCTAGCTCACGGCTATGACGTTTATCAACAACCTTATCAACAACAGAAACCGTCGGCTCAGCCAGAATTGACAGACTAGGTGTCACAATTTCGAATTTATCTTTATCAAGCACATTAATCGCTAATAATGCCTCATTCTCCCAGGCAATTAATACATCACCGATTCCACGCTCGACAAAAGTACTGGTCGCTCCTCTTGCGCCAGAATCGAGCACTTCAACATTCTGGTAAAGGGCTTTAACAAACGCTTTCGCTTTGTCCTGTTCCTGATTGTTATGAATCAACCCATAACCCCATGCAGCCAAATAATTCCAGCGTGCACCGCCCGATGTTTTTGGATTAGGTGTCACAACAGATACTCCTGGACGAACTAAATCTGACCAGTCTTTAATTTGCTTTGGATTACCTTTCCGCACTAAAAAAACAATGGTTGAAGTATAGGGGGCAGAATTCTCTGGCAAACGCTTAATCCATGCTTTCGCTATCCGGCCACGTTCCGCAATGGCATCCACATCATAGGCCAAAGCCAGTGTCACCACATCCGCCTCAAGGCCGTTGATAACAGAAGTTGCCTGTTTACCCGAACCACCATGAGATTGCCGGATTATCACTTTATCCCCTGTCTTCTGTTGCCAATAATCGCTAAAAGCCTGATTATACTGCTGATATAACTCACGGGTTGGATCATAGGAAACATTAAGAAGTTGAAGATCTTTTGCCCAGACGCTGCTATTGGTAATCAATAGTAACGCCAATGCCACACGCCATCTGACTTTCATTTGAATCTCTCCACAAGCTGTTTTAACTGTTATGAAATTCAAGGCTGACAGAAAGCGTTATCACTCAGAAATAATTAAAAGCATTTATTTATATGTGAAAGGAATATCTAAAGATAAATTACAGCCTCCAACGAGGCTGCAACGGATTTAGATTTGCCGGTATTGACGTGATCAATACAACTTTTTCGCGGTTTCCAACCAATCCTGTTTAAACACACGTTTCATATTTTGCACTGCATCAATGATGTCATGATGAACAAGTTTCTCGTTTTGAATACCAACACAACGACCACCATAACCTTCCAACAGCAATTGAATGGAATATGCCCCCATACGGGAAGCCAGAATACGATCATAGGCAACCGGGGAACCACCACGCTGAACATGGCCTAAGACTGTGGCACGGGTTTCATGATGCGTCTCTTTTTCGATATGTCTCGCAAGTTCATAAACATCACAAACATGTTCGGTAATTGCAACGATGGCATGGCGTTTGCCTTTATCGATACCCGCTTTAATTTCCGCTACGAGCTCATCACAACTAAATGAGACTTCCGGTAGAACAATAAACTCACAACCACCTGCAATAGCGGCTGACAAAGTGAGATCACCACAATAACGTCCCATGACTTCAACAATGGAAATACGTTTGTGGGAAGTCGAGGTATCACGCAGACGGTCAATCGCTTCAACCACAGTTTCCAGCGCCGTGAAATAGCCGATGGTATAGTCGGTACCCGCCACATCATTATCAATAGTGCCCGGTAGACCAATGCAGGGGAAACCCGCTTCTGTCAGTTTTTTCGCACCAAGATAGGAACCGTCACCGCCGATAACGACCAGAGCATCAAGACCGTTTTTTCTCATGTTCTCAATAGCGACAGTACGAACCTTCTCATCCCTGAACTCTGGGAAACGGGCTGAGCCTAGAAAAGTACCACCACGGTTAATCATGTCGGACACACTAAAACGGTCAAGTTTCTTCATGCGGTTTTCATACAAGCCAAGATAGCCATCATAAATACCGAAAACTTCCAACCCTTCGGTTAATCCCGCACGAACCACACCACGAATAGCTGCATTCATACCCGGCGCATCACCGCCACTCGTTAAGACACCGATTCTTTTGATCTCATTGCTCATGACGACCTCTGACTTGTAGATGTAATAATTGCAAACCCGCTAACGGCGGACTCCGTATGCGATCACTTTGCCTGAGAAATCTGCCTTTTTAACCTGCTACCACCCGGCGTACTGAAACAATCAAGCTGAATTGATTCAACTTTTCATATAATACGGTAAAAAACCAAGTCTGCATTAACAATAAGTCCCTTTTTGAGATCAAGTTGGCTAAAAAACCATTTAATTATGCTCCTATAGCTCTTAAGGTCATCAACCAACCTCCGAGAAATCCTATCCTTATATCCCCGCTCGCACTGGACAACTGTCTTGAGCGACAATTTATAAACCAAATCTCCGGCCCGTTTACCAATAGCAATGACGAGCAAGATAATCTCATTGTCGTTCACCTCATAAACCAAGTGGTAGCCAGAAGACCGCACCGGTTAACTCGACCACTTAGTCTTGCTGACGGCACATGAGGGGATAGTAAGCGAATAATTCAGGCGGCACACAATAAAACGCTGGTTCATTTCGGTTTAGGATTACGATAGCCTCACCTTTTCCCTGTAAATATGTTCCCATAGGGTTACGTTTCAGATCGGTAATACTCGCCGCTGTGTTTGTTAAGATTTGATATGCCATACACCACCTCATACAATTATATAATTCAACACTAGATCATTTATACTCAAGATACTTCAAAGTGCATGTTTGAAAAACGATTATGTTGTTGAATTTAAATGTTTTTATATCTGACAACTCAAGCATCTTGAAGTTCATTCGGTATAAGAGCACTACAAAATGATCTTTTATTTAATCTTTATGTATAAAAATAACGTGTCAGATGGAAAAAGACTGGGGCGGCAAAACACAACGAATCGATCCTATCTAACATGCCGCCATGACCTTCAATCATTTCACCGAAATCTTTAATGCCACTATCACGTTTTATCGCCGACATACACAAGCCACCAATAAAGCCCATCAGCGTAATCGCTAATGACATCAAACCTGCCTCCCACGGAGAAAATGGCGTTACCCAATAAAGTGACATTCCTAATAACACTGAAACCAAAATGCCACCAACAAAACCTTCAACTGTTTTATTTGGACTCAATTTAGGCACAATAGGATGTTTGCCAAATAATTTACCAAACACATATTGCAAGACATCTGACATCTGCACCACAATCATTAAAAACAACAATAACTCGACATTCTCCCCCTCATAACCTGGAATATCTAACATCAATAAAGCGGGGGCATGGCTAATACAAAATACAGCAACTAACATACCCCACTGTATTTTGGCTGTCCGTTCCAGAAAGTTCGTTGTATCTCCAGCCAATGCAATACGAGCAGGTAAAAACAGGAAAACATAAACAGGAATGAAAATAGAAAACACGCCATACCACTCAATACCAACGGCAACGTATTGCAATGGCATGAAAATAAAGAAACACCAGAACATGGCCTCATGGTCACTTCGTCGTGTTGGTGTCAAAGTGAAAAATTCCCGCAAAGCGAAAAATGACATACTCGCAAATAATAACACCGAACCGATTGGCCCAATAATCACCGACAACACACAAATAATACACATCCCCCACCAGCCACGGATGCGGGCATTCAGATTATCGATTGTCGCATTACTGTTATCCCTTGAATATTTGGAGGAAAGTATTGCACCAACAATACTGGCAATAATTAACGGCACGAACATACCTCCCAACAACAGGAGTAGTTTATTATTAAGCATAGTCATAATATTAACGCCTCCAATGCCTGACGAGCTCTCTGTAAAAAGTCAGCTTTTTCCTCTTTTGCACCTAACTTTTCCAAAGGTTGTCCAAATGTTGCCGAGCAAATAACAGGAACAACAAGTGCCGAGCCTTTTGGCAAAACCCTGTTTAAATTTTCCAGATAAACTGGAATAAGCTCAATATCAGGATATTTCTTCGCTAAATAATATAGCCCCCCTTTAAACTTATTGATTTGTTCCCCACTCCCTCGCGTTCCCTCCGGGAACAAAATTAAAGATTCCCCTCGTTTTAATACATCCTCCATGGGTGTCAGGGTATTTCCCTTTAAACAATCCTCTCCTTTACGATCAATAAGCACAGCCCGAAAAACTTTATTAATAAAATATCTGCGCAGATAAGTTTTACTCCAATAATCACGTGCAGCAACTGGATGCACCCGAGAACGTAACACCCGAGGAAATCCAGCCCAAATAACTAATCCATCCAGATGACTGCTATGATTAGCATAATAAATTCGGGAAACTACCGATGGCTTACACCCAATCCAACGAATTCTCACTCCTGTTAATAAACGGCAAAGCCCAGACAGAAACGAACCCATACCTTTACTTACCAATGTCACTTCTTGTGGTTTATACCCTATGGATTTCAAGATGGATCGCGACGGCAAGGGAGTGAATCCCCGGGAGCATAGGTAACTATGTGACCGGGGTGAGCGAGTGCAGCCAACAAAGAGGCAACTTGAAAGATGACGGGTATATTCATTACAAGCATCCTTCTCTTGTAATTCATTCAATATGACTCTGGTTCGCCGAACACATGTCCAAAGACAACCCAATGTGATAACGACTAATACCGCCAATAAAAGATACTGGCTCCATAACTGAGGTAAAAAAGCGGCAACAATTGAACTAACGGTAATTAATGCCATCCGATGCTGTTTCGCCATCGGACCGAGGAAACGCTGAGATAAACCACAAGTCCCACCTAACAAACGAATATAAGCGGTCAAAACAGCTAATAATGCAGCAATACAGCCAAGAGAAATCGCAAATGGAAAAAGCGTTAAACCATACCCTACCCCAATCAGAATAAAAGAATCAGCAATACGATCAGGAAGATCATTAAAAACAGTACCGGTAGCCGTCTTCAATCCCCCCTCAACAGCAACCATGCCATCCAATAAATTACACATTAGTCGGCCTTGAATAAGCAAGGCACCAATAATCAATAAAACTGAAGTCAACCAAGAAGACTCGACTAAAAAACATACGGCAAAACACACGCCAGCTAATACAGCAAAAACAACGCTGGCAACAGATATGCCATTTGGTGTCGCCCCTTTATATTGCAACCATTTAGCCATCTTACTGGCCCACACTGCATTGCGTGTCTTGATCGGACGCCGATCTTTTACCTCGTTACCAGACATACCTTTTCCCTTTTTGAGCACAAATGAACAATCAAATCTACTTAAGTTAAATGAAATAAGATAAACAGGATTGGTTAGAATAACAACAATAAAAAAACCTGCCGGTGGGAAGCGGGAAAACGAAGATGGCGTTCATTTTTACAACGCAATACTATGTAATAAAAGGATTTAAAAACAAAAATGTCCACACCGTGACCACATCGATATATAAAAAAGCCCTTCGCATGCCGAGGAGCTTTTTTATAATTCAGTTTACTGTCAGACAAAGAAATGCTCCCAGTTATCTGGCTGGAATATTTTTGAGATTCACCTCAAAGTTTTTTACTTAAAAAAGCCCGGTTATTCTTCTGGAGGTGTGCAATATTCTGAGAATTTTTATATTTTCTATATCCTCATCGTAACGGTAGAACATGATGAAAGGAAAATGAGGGACAACGAGTTTTCTATAACGTTCATCTGGGCCGTTACGAGCCTTTATGCCTGCATATGGGCTAACTTTCAGAAGTTCAGCCATTTCCGAAAATTTTGTATCAACTTTATCAGCCAATAACAGCCCAGCCTGTTCAAAGAAATAGAGATAAATTTGCTCCCGGTCAGTTTGGGCGGTTTCTTCCCATGAAATACGTATCACTTTATCCCCTGCTCAGCTTATTACGCAGTAGAGCCATCCGACGATGACTTTCAGAATCATCGATAAAATGAGCCAAGCCGTTTTCACATCGGTCAATTGCTTTCTCAATTTCCGCTTCTAACCAGTGAGCATGGGTATTTTTTTGATACTCACGTTCTTCATTCGCCAACTCTTCGGCTTTTTGTCTCATTAACTTTGTTAAGTCTGTCTGATGGCGTTTGGCAGCTTGCATGGCTAAGCGTTTGGTTTCTTCATCAATACGAAAATGAATCGTCTCCATTCACCCTCCTTCGTTCACTATTGCCTCAAAGCGTGTTGTCATTTGTGTTGTCATACTAGCACAATAGCCTATAACAACAATGTTGTTTTCAAAGAAAACAAAAAAATGATAACCCGCCATATCTGGGAGGCCAGTAAAGAGCAGGCCAGAGAAAACCGATTAACCCTATGGGGAAAAAAGATCTACAAACGACGAAAGGAGGCGATAGAGCGCGGTTTTGCGGATGCGAAGCAACATCACGGACACCGTTATACCCGTTTTCGTGAGTTGCACGAGAAATGAAAATAACGCCCTGGCGGGGGATTAGACCGGGTTAATGAGGAAAATGGAGACATTAGAAACAAACAAACCCCGTTATTTTCAACGAGGTTTGTCAGCGGTCTGAGCCCCGATTTTTTCGGGGCTTCAGAACGTTGGTAATGCGGCCTGATTTGCCGTACACTTGATGTATTAACTATTAATACATTGGTGAGATATGAGAAAAATTACTACTGTCAGTATGGGCGAACAGCTTGACAGGTTCGTACAGAATATGATTGAAAGTGGCCGTTATGGAAATGCCAGTGAAGTTATGCGTTCGGCGCTGCGTTTGCTGGAGCAACAAGAAGCTTACGATGAGATTGTACGCAAGGCGGTTATTGCTGGCTTGGAAAGTGGGGAAAGCTCGCTGACCCTACGGGATATAGCGGAACAACGGAAACGCAGACATAATGTATAAGCTCACGGATCAGGCTGCTGAAGATTTTGCTGGGATTTATGATTATACACTTTTGCAGTTCGGTGAAGCTCAGGCTGACCACTATACGGAGGCACTGGAAGCATTTTTTGACACGCTAGCTGAAATGCCACATATAGGGAGGGAATGCTCATCTGTCCCAGGTGTCATGCGGGTTGAGTTTCACCGCCACACGGTTTTCTATACTATCCGGGATACCGATATTCTGATTGCGCGTATCCTTCATCAACAGATGAATCACCCCCGTTATCTTCTTTAAGCGGGCGGGGGGCTACGTTGTGCTGTGCATCAAGCCAGCGTAGCTATCTCGTCCTGCGAGCTGCCATTGCTAATCGCAATGCTTTGTTGTTTTTATTTCTGGAGAACAAGCATTTTATTGCAGGAGAAGTGAAAATAACGCCCTGGCGGGGGATTAGACCGGGTTAATGAGGAGTTATAAGCCCTTTGCGGGAGAAATTTTTAACAAAGCCCTCATGGGAAATTCCCCAAGCAAGCTGTTCAATGTTGACTACATAAATTTCTGCAAGATCTTACATGTAGTAAAGCCCGACTTACCAAAGGGCACGCCAGCATAATCCAAACAATGGTCTATGCCCACCTTGCCCCGGACTATTTGCAACATGCCATTACATTAAACCCTCTTAAGGGTGGGATAGAAGTAGAATAAAGCTAGAGAGTGTGGCGAACGTCCAACAAGCGTCCACACTCAAAAACTTTTGTATACATTCCAACCCCTTTATACTTTTTTATGTTGTTGTTTTACAAAGAAATACGTTGTAAGTGACTGAAAAAAAAGGCCCTAAAAAGGGCCTGAAAGACAGGGATGGTGTCTATGGCAAGGAAAAATTCTCGTTTGCTACTACTTTGCTTCTATGGGTACTACAAATCAGTTCGGTAACTGAGACATACGCTGCCGATAATGTTGTTCCAATTGTGCTTGTTGCTCAGGTGTCAACAGCTGGTACATCTGGTGATGGATTCGTGCCATTTCAACCTGGTGTTCCACATTACATCTGACCATCCTTTCAATCAGAGCCTTTACTGCCACTCCATCAAACTCCTTCGCAGTGACCAGCTTACGCATCTCTTCTCGCTCTGTCGGACTCATTGACATCGATGAGCGCGGTTGATGTTTCTGCCCTACCAAATCACGCATCTGTTGACGCTGTTGCTCAGTTAAAGTGATACCGCTAAACATATGGTCGTTATCACCAATATCGTTATTATTACGATAATGATAACTTCCTACATTTTTATACTCACAAGGTGCACAATGACCAGGTACCGTAGCAGCGTGCATTGTACTTGCTGTTCCAGCTAAAGATGCAGCCGAGCTAAGAACAAATATTGACGCTAAAACTAACGCTGCTATGTTACGCATTAAACAATTCCTCGTTTCCCCGAACGATGCTATTAGGTCCAATGTGGACAACTATACCTACGTGGCTGCAAACTAGCGTCAAAGGCTTGTAAAAGAACGTAAAGTCGTGGAATAGCAAAGTTTGTTATCGTATTTTTGCTCTTGGAGGAAGTAATCAATGCATAAAATCCTATTAGTTGATGATGACCGTGAACTGACATCACTATTAAAAGAATTACTTGAAATGGAAGGATTTAACGTTGTTGTCGCTCATGACGGAGAGCAGGCATTAAAATTCCTTGACGATTCTATCGACTTATTACTACTCGATATTATGATGCCGCGTAAAAATGGCATTACGACATTAAAGGAGCTTCGTCTACACCATCAAACTCCAGTCATTATGCTGACAGCGCGAGGAAGTGATTTGGATCGTGTTCTGGGACTAGAATTAGGGGCAGATGACTATCTTGCCAAACCATTTAATGATCGTGAGCTAGTGGCACGTATACGTGCTATTCTTCGCCGCTCAAACTGGAGTGAACAACAGCAAACCGACAATGGCCCACCCACGCTTCAGGTCGACAATCTACAATTGAACCCTGGCCGACAGGAAGCCAACTTTGCTAATCAAATTCTCGATTTAACCGGTACCGAATTTACTTTGCTCTATCTATTAGCTCAACATTTAGGTCAAGTTGTCTCCCGTGAACATTTGAGTCAGGAAGTATTAGGTAAACGGCTCACGCCATTTGACCGCGCAATTGATATGCATATCTCTAACCTACGCCGTAAATTGCCTGAGCGGGAAGATGGACTCCCCTGGTTTAAGACCTTACGTGGCCGAGGATATTTAATGGTTTCTGCGACATGATAAACAGTTTGACGGCACGCATCTTCGCAATTTTCTGGTTTACTCTGGCGTTAGTCCTAATGTTGGTATTAATGGTGCCGAAACTGGATTCCAGACAACTGACCTCTCTGCTGGAAAATGAATACCGGCAGGGAGTCATGCTGGAACAACATATCGAAGCTGAATTAGCTCAAGATCCCGCTAACGATTTACTTTGGTGGCGCCGTTTATTTCGCGCGATTGAAAAATGGGCCCCCCCAAGTCAGCGCCTAATACTGGTCACCAGCGAAGGGCGCGTTATTGGCGCACAAAGAAGTGAAATGCAAGTTGTCCGTAACTTTATTGGACAATCAGATAACGCTGATCATCCTAAAAAGAAAAAATATGGCCGCTCTGAAATGCTAGGGCCCTTTTCCATTCGAGATGGAGAAGATCATTATCAACTTTATTTAGTTCGTCCCGCGAATAGCCCACAATCGGATTTTATTAATTTGATGTTTGACCGGCCACTATTATTATTAACTGCCACCATGTTAATCAGTGCGCCACTCCTATTATGGCTGGCATGGAGTTTGGCTAAACCTGCCCGTAAATTAAAAAATGCCGCAGACGATGTTGCTAAAGGTAATTTACGCCAGCATCCAGAACTGGAAGCCGGCCCACAAGAATTTCTGGCCGCCGGTAACAGCTTCAACCAGATGATCAGTGTATTGGAAAGAATGGTCACCGCACAACAACGGTTAATTTCCGATATCTCCCATGAACTACGCACGCCTCTCACCCGCTTACAACTTGCAACAGCATTACTTCGCCGCCGTCATGGTGAAAATAAAGAATTGGAAAGAATAGAGACAGAAGCCCAACGGCTAGACAGCATGATTAACGATCTGTTAGTCCTCTCCCGCAGTCAGCATAAAAATGAACTGTTGAGAGAAAACATCAAAATGACAGATTTATGGAACGATATTCTTGACAATGCCCGCTTCGAAGCTGAACAGATGGATAAAACCCTTGAAGCAACCTTACCACCGAGTTCCTGGGCAATTTACTGCAACCCATTAGCACTTGGCAGTGCTTTTGAAAATATCGTGCGTAATGCCTTACGCTACTCCCACCACCATATTGCGGTCGTATTTCACGCCGATAATCAAGGGATCACCATTACCGTTGATGATGACGGCCCGGGCGTCAACCCGGAAGACCGCGAACACATATTCCGCCCTTTCTACCGTACAGACGAAGCCCGCGATCGAGAATCCGGTGGCACTGGCCTTGGCTTAGCCATTGTTGAAACCGCTATTAACCAACACCGTGGTTGGGTTCGTGCTGAGGACAGCCTACTCGGCGGCTTACGCTTGGTTATTTGGCTACCACTTCATGGCCGGTAATACAGATTTCTGCTAAGCTTATTCTACAAATTTATTAAATAAATAAATTTTATTTATGCTTGACCCGATGAGTCTGACGGTTTAACCTCCCCCACTATTCATTAAAAAAAATTATATTTAATTGCTTTTCTATTACGGCAGACAAAAGCATTAAAAAATCAAAACAGTAGATAAAATTATAACGTTCTATGGAGTTCTGGGAGCCAATAACCTAGTGCGGTAGCTTTGTTATTACCTTATTTATTATTTCAATAATATATCTTACACAACCTATTTAAAAAACTTGTTAAACTTTCACCTGCCAAATAAAACTTATGGAAATAGATAGCATCCTATTAAAAACAAAATGTAATTTATTTTCACAATTTCATTTTTAAGTCATCATCTTAAAAGGCAAAATATGTCCTCACTCAACATTCTCACCGAGAAATTTGATAATAAAACCGCCACCATTGCCATTGTTGGCCTGGGTTATGTTGGCTTACCGCTCATGCTCAGGTATAACGATATTGGTTTTAAAGTGATTGGTTTCGATATCGATAAAGAAAAAACAGATAAACTCAATCAAGGCCAAAGTTACATTGAACATATTCCCTCCGCCAAAATCAGTCACGCGATAAAGACCGGTTTTGAAGCCACCACGGATTTCACCAACATCGCTCAATGTGATGCCATTATTCTTTGCGTCCCAACGCCGTTAAATAAATACCGTGAACCCGATATTAGTTTCGTGATTAACACCACAGATAGGGTAAAACCGTATTTAAGAACCGGGCAAGTCCTCTCGTTAGAAAGTACTACTTATCCGGGCACCACCGAAGAAGAGTTACTCCCCCGGGTTGAAGAAAATGGATTA
Source organism: Photorhabdus sp. HUG-39 (assembly GCF_963878365.1). Lineage (NCBI taxonomy): Bacteria > Pseudomonadati > Pseudomonadota > Gammaproteobacteria > Enterobacterales > Morganellaceae > Photorhabdus > Photorhabdus sp. HUG-39. The sequence goes on from NZ_CAWNWY010000021.1 coordinate 52,300, forward strand.
AAAGTGGGTGAAGATATCTTTCTGGTCTATTCACCCGAACGCGAAGACCCCGGTAACCCTGATTTCGAAACCCGCACCATTCCTAAAGTCATCGGCGGCCACACGGAAAACTGCTTAAAAGCCGGTATCGCCGTGTATCAACACGCCATTGACCAGGTTGTTCCCGTCAGTTCAACTAAAGCGGCGGAGATGACAAAACTGCTGGAGAATATTCATCGGGCGGTCAATATCGGCTTAGTTAACGAAATGAAACTGGTTGCCGATAAAATGGGGATTGATATCCACGAAGTGATTAGAGCCGCGGCAACCAAACCTTTCGGCTTTGTTCCCTATTATCCCGGCCCCGGATTAGGCGGCCACTGTATTCCCATTGATCCCTTCTATTTAACCTGGAAAGCCCGAGAATATGGTATTAATACCCGCTTTATTGAACTCTCCGGCGAAGTCAATTCCTCCATGCCCGATTATGTGGTCACCAAAACCGTATTAGCGCTGAATAAAGCGAATAAATCCATTAATGGCAGCCGCATATTAATCCTCGGCATCGCCTATAAAAAGAATGTGGATGATATGCGAGAAAGCCCCTCAGTTCATATTATGGAAAAATTAAGCGAACTGGGCGCAAATATCGAATATTCAGATCCACATGTCCCGATCTTTCCGAAAATGCGGGAACACCATTTTAATTTAATCAGCCACCCTGTGACTGAAAATAGTCTCAAAACCTTCGACTGCGTTATTTTAGCCACCGATCACGATAAATTTGATTATGAATTAATTATCAATCACGCCAAATTAGTCGTCGATACTCGTGGTAAATACTCTCCCAATCACACAAACATTATCAAAGCTTAACTTAGGATAAGATTATGCTGAGCACGATCAACGACAGAAAGATAAGATTTGCTTTAGTCGGTTGTGGACGGATCGCTAAAAATCATTTCAATTCTCTGGAAATACATCAAGAAGCGGCCGAATTAGTCGCCGTCTGTGATAACGATCAAGACGCATTAAACGCAGCAGTAGAAAAAACCGGCGTCCCGGGTTTCAGCGACTTAAACACGATGCTGGATAACATCACGGCCGATATCATTATCCTGACCACCCCATCCGGCCTTCACCCAGCACAGGCGATAGCCTGTTTTGATAAAGGCTTTCACGTCGTCACCGAAAAGCCGATGGCCACCCGATTAGCTGATGGAGAAAACATGGTTAAGGCGGCGGATAAAGCCGAAAAACACCTCTTTGTCGTCAAACAAAACCGCTTAAATGCCACCCTGCAATTACTGAAACGGGCAGTCAGCGAAAAACGATTTGGCAAAATCCACCTAGTCCACCTCAATGTTTTCTGGACCCGTCCCCAAGCCTATTATGACCAGGCCGCCTGGCGGGGCACCTGGGAATTTGATGGCGGTGCCTTTATGAATCAGGCGAGCCACTATGTTGATTTAATTGAATGGCTAATCGGCCCGGTCAAAGATGTTCAGGCCATGACCTCGACCCACTTAGATATCGAAACGGAAGATACCGGGGTACTTAATATCCGCTGGCGGGATGGCACATTAGGCTCGATGGCTGTCACCATGTGCACTTATCCGCAAAATCTCGAAGGTTCAATCACCATCTTGGGGGAAAAAGGTACAGTCAGAGTGGGAGGTTTAGCCGTTAATGAAATCCAGGAATGGCATTTCGCTGACGAAAAAGAGTATGACCAACAAGTTAAAGCCGCCAACTACGAAACCACTTCCGTTTATGGCTTTGGTCACCCGCTTTATTATAAAAATGTCATTGAGGTGATGAAAGGCGACGCCAAACCGATAACCGATGGCCGGGAAGGCTTAAAATCCTTAGAACTGCTTATTGCCGCCTATTTATCCGCCAGAGATAATAAAACCATTTCTTTACCTTTAACCTATTAAATCAATGGAATCGGTCTCATGTCAGCAGAACACGTAATGATACATTCCAGTGCCATTGTTGATGAAGGAGCGCAAATCGGGAAAAACAGCCGTATCTGGCATTTCACCCATATCTGTTCTGGCGCGCAAATTGGCGAAGGTTGTTCCTTAGGACAAAATGTCTTTATTGGCAATAAAGTCACCATCGGCAATCACTGCAAAATACAAAATAATGTCTCGGTTTATGACAATGTTCATTTGGAAGATGGGGTATTTTGTGGCCCCAGCATGGTGTTCACCAATGTCTATAATCCCCGTTCATTAATTGAAAGAAAAAGTGAATATCGAAATACGCGGGTAAAAAAAGGCGCCACCTTAGGCGCCAACTGTACCATTATTTGCGGCACGACCATTGGCGCTTATGCCTTTATTGGCGCCGGCGCGGTAGTGAATAAAGATGTCCCTGATTATGCCCTGATGGTAGGTGTGCCGGCTAAACAAATTGGCTGGATGAGTGAATTTGGTGAACAACTCGATTTACCGCTGCACGGACAAGCTACCGCCATTTGTCCACACACTCAGCATATTTATCAACTCAATAACCATATTGTCGTGCGAATTAAATAAACAAGGATAAAAGCATGCAATTTACCGATCTGGCAGCACAGCAACTTAAAATTAAAGATAAAATTGACGCGAATATCCAGAAAGTATTAACACACGGAAAATATATTTTAGGCCCCGAAATCGACGAATTAGAAGCAAAGCTGATTGCCTACACCGGAGCGCCATATTGTATTACCTGCGCCAATGGCACCGATGCCTTGCAAATAGCCTTAATGGCGATTGGCATTAAACCCGGTGACGAAGTGATTACCCCCGGCTTTACCTACATTGCCACCGCTGAAACCGTTGCGCTACTGGGCGGGATTCCGGTTTATGTTGACGTCAAGCCTGCGACGTATAATTTAGATCCGGCGCAACTCGAAGCCGCAATTACCCCGAAAACCAAAGCGATTATTCCGGTTTCCTTATTTGGTCAATGTGCCGATTTTGACGAAATTAATGCCATCGCAGCAAAACATAACCTGACCGTAATAGAAGACGCGGCCCAAAGTTTTGGCGCGACTTATAAAGGCAAACTCTCCTGTAACCTGACCACAATTTCCTGTACCAGTTTCTTCCCCAGCAAACCGTTAGGTTGTTACGGCGATGGCGGCGCTATTTTCACCCACGATGAAGAACTCGCGAAAATTATTCGTCAAATAGCCCGTCATGGGCAAGACAGACGATACCATCATATCCGGATCGGAATTAATAGCCGCTTAGATACCCTGCAAGCAGCTATCCTGTTACCCAAACTGGAGATATTCGATGAAGAAATGGCATTACGTCAGCAGGTGGCAGAAAACTACAATAACGCATTGAACGGCATCGGTATCACGACCACGCCCTATATTGAGCCACACAATCTTTCGGCCTATGCGCAATATACTCTCCGCATTAAAAACCGTGATGAATTACAACGCAGATTAAAAGAACAGGGTATTCCCACCGCCATTCATTACCCGATCCCGCTAAATAAACAACCCGCGGTGGCCAGCAATATTGCTCTGCCTATAGGAGACGAAATCGCACAAGAAGTCATTAGCTTGCCGATGCATCCTTATTTATCCATAGATACAATTAATAAAATTGCCAGTTCAATTTACTGCCTATCTCAATAGGGCTATTTTATTTGCCCTTCTTTGCCATAAAGAGCGAACCTGGGCAGTGCTCAAAATCCTCACGTACTACGTGTACGCTCCGGTTTTTCCGCGCTGTCCGTGTTCACTGTTCATTGATAAGAATGGCCTGCAACAATTACGCCTATTGAGATAGGCTCTTAAAATCCATGAATCATAAATTATTGAGGAATATATCTGGCTTATTACTCTCATCATTATTCAGCCAGATATTATTATTACTATCAACACCCGTATTAACAAGACTATTTTCACCGGAAGAATTAGGTATTTACGCTTCATTTTCATCGCTTTTAAGTGTTTTTGCCGTAGGTGCTTGTCTTCGATATGAATTTTCAATAAGTTCATCAGGGAAAAGTCGTGAAATTAACTCATTAGTCACATTATCTTGCATTATTCCAATAACCATTAGCCTAATCGTTATCACTGTTTTTGCAATATCTAACACACCAGAAAAAATAATTATAGGAAACTATATATACTATATCCCGCTAGGTATTATCACTTATGGATTTTATCGAGCAGTGAGTTTCAATAGTATAAGAGAAAAACAATACCATGCACTCTCTATCACTAAAATAACGCAAACAGTTGCCATGATTAGCACCCAAATTATTGGCGGCATTGCCCATTTAGGCGCAAGCAGTCTCATCTTAGGTCAAATATTAGGTCAATCATTAGGTATCCTATTTTTAAGTAAAAGATCCAAATATCGTTTAATTATCAACAAATATGAACTTAGAAAAATAAGACTACTGGCTAAGAAATATTATCGATTTCCCGTTTATGATTTTCCTGCGGCTTCAATTAACACGTTTAGTAATGAGCTGCCCCAATTATTTATCATGTCCACCTATGGGCTAAAATCGGCAGGGTTTTATTTAATTGCATCCAGAATATCTGGCGCTCCAATTATGCTATTAACCCAAACTGTTTCGTCTATATTACAAGGATATTTAAAAGACACACTTATATCACCTTTCTTAAAGATAAAAAAAACATTTTATTGCCTAACGCTCATTGCTATTTTATTTGCCATAGTGACCTACTTCGCGGGCATACCCATCATAAGCTTTATTTTCGGTGAAGAATGGCTTGAATCAGGTAAATATCTATTATGTTTAATACCGCACTTATGCGGACAAATAATATATTCATCGTTATCGATATATTTATCCATTTATGAACACCAGAAAAGCAATTTATTTATTCAAACAATATCGATTATATTAAGATTAATCGCCCTCCTTGCTGGATATCTATTAGGTGATATTTACCTTACCCTGTTATTATTTTCACTCACCAGTTTTGTTCTTTATATGACAAGTACGACTTATATTTTAAAATTATCTTTCATGCATAAAGAAGGTTAATATGAATAAAATCATAATAAAAATAATTCCCTATATCATTATCGTGATGATTGTCAGCTATACATTCAATAAATATGCTTATGAGCTAGACGAATTCAATGGCAATGTGAGAAACCTGGTCATGAAAGGGAAATTCACTCAACGCGAATTTAATAACAATGGTTTTCCTTTATCTCACTCACCTCATATTCCAGAGCCATTCTTATCCCCATTTTATGTTGTTCACTATGGCCTGATATACTCTTCTTTAGGCTTAAATAGTAAAGATAACACCAATATATTATGGCGAACCGATTCATCCTTACCGGGATGGAATGTACCGCCACCTCAATTCAATCAAAATGAATTAATGACTAATTTTAAATTTTCAGCCGATTGGTTATTTAATAATATAAAATCATTTCATGGTGAAAGTCATTACTTATATGATTTTGATTGGTCATATAAAGGCTACAAAAATAATAAACTCTATGCCCCTTGGTGGTCTGGGCTAACCGATGCCTATGCCATTATTCTCTTATTAAGAGCTTATGACTATTTTAGTGATGATAAATATTTGCTGACGTCGAAATTACTATATCAATCATCACTCGCGCCTATCCATAAAGGCGGAAGTTTAACAACATTAGATAATATGCCCTGGATTGAAGAGTATGTTGATCCTCAAGCCAATTCGGATCAATTAGCTTTTGTATTAAACGGCATGGTCTACTCTACTTATGGTATTGAATCCTTTGAAAATTATCTAAATATAGATGAAAACACCAAAATATCCGATAAATTATATCAATCAATCAGTCATAATATATTTAAGTTCGACATAAAAAATGAATGGTCCAGCTATGATTTAATTGGCAATCCAAGCAACATTAAATATCATAAAATACATACCCTTCTTTTAAAAGATCTGATAGATAGAAATCAAAATTTTAAAAATAAAGAAATAATAGACTTATATAACAACTGGAATAACTCCGCCGCTAATAGCGGGTATTATTACATAAAACATGGCCCTACGAGTTGGGCATACTATCAATTCATCACTATGTATTTCCTGTCTATCTTAGTATTATCATCCATTTACTTTTTCATCAGCAAAAATGCAAAATAATATTAAAATAATCCTGAAAATATTTATCTATCAGGTTATTATCTACCTGAATTCAGTGCTTATATTAGATACATTCCATGAGGTAAGAGGCTACAATATTACCCCACAAGGTTACTTAAGTATTCTTTTCTGTTGGATATCATTTTTACCACTCATTTTACTCAACAACCAAAAAAATCCCGTGATGGTTTTTTTATGGTTAATTTATATCACTTACATTATACCGGTATCAATTATATTCCCACTGATTAATTCAGCTTCTGTCTATTCAATCATTTTCGTATGCACAATAAACATATTATTTTTCTCATCTATATTATTCTTTCGGATAATAGATAGAATAACCATGCCGAAACTAAAAATCCCGTGGGATTTATATAAAATACTGATAATAGGATGTGGTATTATTGTACTCTTATTCGTCATGAGTAATCCTGGATTAAATTTAATACCGCCTAATATATTTAAAGTTTATTCCGTGAGACAGCACTTTAAAGACAACACGCCGCTACTCACTATGTACATCATCACCAATGGGGGATATGTTATCTCACCATTACTATTATTAGCTTCACTCTATATCAGAGGTCCGATAAAATATCTCCTCATTACAATAAGCATTACGATTTCCTATTTAATCTATAGCTCCTCAGGATTAAAAAGTATAGCATTCATGAATCTCGCCGTTATCATTCTATTCTTCTATATAAAAGGAACAAGATCGATAAGTAACTCGGTGATAAATATCATTCTCTATTTATTCCTTGCTGCCGGGATATTATATTTTATTTTCGATTTTTATGACCCACTGATACATTGGCTACGCAGAGTATTCTTCACACCAACATTAAATACCTATTACTTTTATGATTATATCTACAACAACAATAGTGAATTTACGACAGAAGCGCCTCAAATAGTTTCTCAAATCTATTATGGTACCTCAGGTTCAGCGAATACTGGCTTTATTGGCGACGGTATCGCCAGATACGGTACACTGGGTTTAATCATAAACTTTTTTATATTTAATCTATTAATCTTTGCCATGAACCTGAGCTCAAAAAAGGTTCCATTTGAATTTTCAACGACACTCTATCTACCCTTTGTATACACAATATCAAACTCAGCAATTACAGCACTGCTACTGACCTATGGGCTGCTGGCATTAAGCATATTATTATTTTTATTCCCTACAAAAACTAACAAAATATCCTTATGAAAATTACACACATGACCTCGGTACATTCACGTTTCGACATCCGTATTTTCCTAAAAGAATGTTCCGCCTTACAAAAAGAACATGAGGTCTCGCTTATTGTCGCAGATGGTAAAGATAATGAAATCAAAAATAACATTACTATCATTGATGTCGGTATATTACCCGGCCGATTAAATAGAATATTTAAAACAACCGATAAAGTTTATAAAAAAGCATTAGAATTAGACGCTGACTTATATCATTTTCATGATCCGGAACTCATCCCTATTGGATTAAAACTGAAAAAGAAAGGTAAAATAGTCATTTTTGATGCCCATGAAGATGTCCCTAAACAAATTTTTAGCAAACCTTATTTAAATAAATTTACCCGAGTGATTATCTCTAAATTATTTACCCTCTACGAAAAGTATTCTGCACCTAAATTTGATGGCATTATTACCGCCACACCATCAATAAGAGACAAATTCTTAAAACTCAATCACAACACCATAGATATTAATAACTATCCCATATTAGGTGAGTTACATAATAAGCATGCCAACTGGCATGAAAAAGAAAAACAAGTCTGCTATGTCGGCGGCATTTCCGACATTAGAGGTATAGCCGAGATGGTTGAATCCCTCTCTCACCTCACGACGAATACAAAAATGAAATTAGCGGGCAATTTTTCTGACACAGATTTAGAAAACAAAATAAAAAACATGAAAAATTGGCACAAAATAGAGGAACTGGGATTTTTAAATCGCATAGAAACCAAGGAACTTTTATCTAAATCTATTGCGGGTATCGTTCTATATCACCCACTCCCCAATCATATTGATGCCCAACCCAATAAAATATTCGAATATATGAGTGCCGGCATCCCTGTTATCGCTTCAAATTTCACATTATGGAAAGATATTGTTGTAAAAAACCATTGTGGCATTTGTGTCGATCCATTAAACCCTAAGCAAATAGCTGATGCGATAGATTACTTATCAAATAACCCTGATATAGCAGAAGAAATGGGTAACAATGGTCTCTTGGCAGTCAATGAAAAATACAATTGGGATATTGAACAAAATAAACTAACCAAATTTTATCAACAAATTGGACGTTAATCGATATGAAAAAAATCATCACCGTATTAGGCGCCAGACCACAATTCATTAAAGCAAGCTCTGTTTCTCTTGCCTTAAAAGATAATAAAAAATTTAAAGAAATTATCATTCATACAGGTCAACATTTTGACACTAATATGTCTGATGTATTCTTCAATGACTTAGCCATTCCCAAACCGGATTACACGCTCAATATTCACGGTGGCTCACACGGTGAAATGACAGGTAGAATGCTCATCGAAATTGAACAAGTACTTATCATAGAAAAACCGGATGCCGTTATGGTATATGGTGATACAAACTCGACTTTAGCGGGCGCATTAGCCGCATCTAAATTACATATTCCCATTATCCATGTTGAAGCCGGTCTGCGTAGTTTTAATATGCAGATGCCCGAAGAGATCAATAGAATATTAACCGATAATGTGAGTTCAATTCTCTTTTGTCCAACAGACACTGCCGTCAATAACCTACAAAAAGAAGGCTTCGGTTCAAAGCCCGTTAATATCAAAAAAGTCGGTGATGTGATGGAAGATGCCGCCTTATATTTTAGCCAAATGGCGAAAAAACCTGATGGGCTGGATGCGATACAGAACTTTATATTAACCACGCTCCATCGTGCTGAAAATACCGACAATCAGGCACGTCTAACTGAAATAGTAAACGCTTTAAATGACATACATGAAAGAATTGCTACTGTTGTTATGCCAATTCACCCAAGAACTAAAAAAATGTTAGCACAATACAACTTACATTTAGATGTTCATTTAATTGAGCCAGTCGGATACTTAGAGATGATCTGGCTACTTAAAAACACCTCCCTGATTATTACCGATAGCGGTGGACTCCAAAAAGAGGCTTTTTTCTTCAAGAAACCTTGTGTGACCGTGAGGGATCAAACTGAATGGGTAGAATTAATTGCAGCGGGCGTAAATAAACTCTCGGAGGCGGAAAATAAAAAAATAACCCAAGCCGTGCATGACATGATTGGAATTAATATGGACTCGATTCAATCCATGTATGGTGGTGGTATCGCTGCGACAAGAATTGCTGACGAACTAGAAAAATTACTATGAATATCGTCTATATAAACCACTATGCCGGCTCACCGGATCTTGGGATGGAATTTCGCCCATATCATTTAGGACAAGAATGGGTTAAATCGGGACATAATATTACCCTACTCGCAGCCTCTTATTCTCATGTACGGACCAAACAACCCAAACTAATAGATAATAAAAAAACCACCGAAAATATTAACGGATTAGAATATATCTGGTATCCAACCCCGAACTACAACGGAAACGGATTATCCAGAGTCAAAAATATTTTCTCTTTTTTACGGCAAATTTGGCTTGATAGCCATAACTTAGTCAAAAAATATCGACCAGATGTTGTTATTGCTTCAAGTACATATCCAATGGATATCTGGGTGGCAAAACGGCTTGCCAAAAAAGCCAATGCAAAATTGGTTTTTGAACTCCATGATTTATGGCCTCTCTCACCCATAGAACTAGGTGGAATGTCACCTAAACATCCATTTATTCAATTATGCCAACTTGCTGAAAACGCGGCTTATAAATATGCGGATATAGTTATTTCCATGCTTCCTAATGTACAAGAACATACGAAAGCACATGGATTAGATCTCAATAAATTACATATTATCCCTAATGGCGTGGTTGTAGAGGATTGGATAAATCAACCTACTCCGTTAAACAGTTCACTCGAAAAACTTATCGTAACTGAAAAAAATAAAGGGCATAAAATTGTATGCTATAGCGGCGCCCACGGCCGCCCAAATGCACTAGAAAAATTACTCAAAACCGCTTCACTTCTTCATGATCAACCGATGACATTCTTATTAGTCGGCACGGGCCTTGAAAAGGATAATTTAATTGAGGAATCTAAATTACTAGGCATAAATAACATTATATTCTTTGATCCGATCCCCAAAACTCAAATCCCAACACTACTCAATAAAATTGACATTGCCTATATAGGATTACAAAAGCAATCATTATTCAGATTTGGCATCAGCCCCAATAAACTTATTGATTACATGATGGCAGGCAAACCTATTTTATGTGCAATTGACGCCGGCAATGATCCCGTCTCTGACGTGAATTGCGGTATTACAATTAAATCAGATAAGCCAGAAGAGATTGCTCAGGCTTTATTAAAACTCAGTGAATTATCCACTGACGAATTAAACCAAATGGGGCAAAAAGGTAAAATTTACGCTTTAGAAAATCACGCTTATTCCGTATTAGCTGACAATTTCATAAAGGCCATAATCAATCATGAATAATAAATTCCTTCCTTTTGCATTACCTGAAATTGGACAATCCGAAATTGATGAAGTCATTGACTCACTTAAAACCGGCTGGATAACCACCGGACCTAAAGCCAAAAGATTTGAACAAGATTTTGCCCAATATTTAGGTTCTGGTGTTGAAGCAATTTCTGTAAATTCAGCAACGGCGGGATTACATTTAGCATTGGAAGCCATTGGTATCCAGCCGGGAGATGAAGTCATTGTCCCTACCTATACCTTTACGGCAACAGCAGAAGTTGTCCGTTATTTAGGAGCTCACCCTGTTTTTGTTGATTCTTTACCTGACAGCCTGAATATTGACCCAATAGCAATAGAAAAAGCCATAACCGCCAAAACTAAAGCAATTATGCCAGTACACTTCGCAGGTTTATCCTGTGATATGGATGCCATCATTGCAATAGCTAAAAAATTTAATCTACGAATAATTGAAGATGCCGCCCATTCATTTCCGACTTTATACAAGGGAAAGAAAATTGGCACGCTAGACACCGATGTCACCGTATTCAGCTTCTACGCGAATAAAACCATGACGACAGCAGAAGGAGGCATGTTAGTCTCCAGAGATCCAGATATCATAAAAAGAACAAAAATAATGCGTCTCCACGGCATTAGCAAAGACGCTTTTGATAGATATCAATCTAAAATACCCGCCTGGTATTATGAAGTTATTGAACCGGGCTATAAATATAACATGCCAGATATTTGTGCATCCATCGGTATCCATCAATTACAGAAAATAGACGCTTTTCAAAAGAAAAGAGAGGAGATGGCTAAACTCTATGATAATGAATTAAAAGATCTGCCGATTATCTTACCGACTAAACCTAAAGAGCCTAATAGCCAACACGCCTGGCATCTATATACCATTAGATTAAATGATGAAGTCAAAATATCCAGAGATGACTTTATCATAAAAATGGCAGAAAAAAATATAGGCTGCTCTGTCCACTTTATCCCACTGCATAAACAACCCATCTGGAAAAACACCTACTCTCTTGATGAAAACAACTTCCCAGTCGCAGAAGAAAATTTTAAAAGAATTGTATCTATCCCTTTATATACAAAAATGACAAAAGAAGACCAAATCTACGTTATCAACACAATTAAAGAGATCTTGGCATAAATGATGACATATTATTTAGCTATAAAAAGGCTTTTTGATTTTACCTCTTCTCTCATTGGGCTCATTCTATTATTCCCTATTTTAATAACGATTGCTATCTGGATAAAAATGGATTCGAAAGGACCTATTTTTTTCCGACAAAAACGGGTAGGCCAATATAATCACGATTTCTATATTCACAAATTTAGGAGCATGACCACAGGATCAGAGCAAAAAGGACAACTCACTATTGGTAATGATCTCCGTATTACCAACTCTGGAAAATTTATCCGCAAATATAAAATTGATGAATTAGCTCAACTGATTGATGTTGTTCGAGGCAAAATGAGCTTAGTCGGGCCAAGACCTGAAGTACCACAATTTATGGACAAATATCCAGATGATATCAGAAACAAAATATTATCGGTAAAACCCGGCATAACAGATTTGGCTTCTATAGAAATGATCGATGAAAACCAGATATTAAGCCAATATAAAGATCCTCATCAAGCTTATATCGATATTATTATGCCGATAAAAGCCAAGTACTATTTAGAATATATTGATAAACAGTCATTTTTCTATGACCTGAAGATTATTTTCAAAACAATCTACAAAGTAGTTTTTAGGTAATTAACCATTATGAACAAGAGAATATTTTTCAACCAAGATAGATTAATTAAAACCATCGTTCTTCTGATTGTAGATATATTTATTATCATTATTTCATACTGGCTAAGCATGTGGCTACGTCTTGATAGAGAAGTGCCAATTTTCAGCTTACAACATTGGTTAACGATTATATTCATCATACCTTTCACACTATTTATTTTCCTAAGAATTGGCTTTTACAGATCGATATTAAAATATGTCAACATGAGTATATTGAAATGGGCCATTATTGGTTCATTTCTATCTACTCTACTATTGACTGCAATTTCCTTATACCAACAAGCATTTTTACCCAGAACCGTACCAATTATCTACTTCTCTTTTCTGGTTATCTCACTCTGCGGTACAAGATTTGTCTATAGAACACTACGTAATTTATTAAAATATAAAGGCACGCCTGTTATCATATACGGAGCAGGAGAATCTGGCCGGCAACTCTTACCCATATTAAGAGAGCACAGAGAATTCAACCCTATTGCTTTTGTTGATGATAACATTAAATTACACAATTTATCTATTCATGGGGTTTATGTCTTTTCTCCAGAGAGAATAACACTGTTAGTTGAAAAATATAATATAAAGAAAATATTATTAGCCATACCCAGTGCATCTATATCTGATAGAAAAAAAATACTTGAGAAACTACAAAAAGAGCATTGTGAAATCCTCACCATCCCAAGCTTCAATGATCTGGTTGAAGGAAAAGCGCAAATAAACTCACTGAAACGCGTTTCCATTAACGATCTACTTGGAAGAGAACAGGTTAACCCATTACAAAATTTACTCAGTAAAAACATCAAAAACAAAAATGTGCTTATTACTGGCGCCGGAGGTTCAATTGGCTCAGAATTATGCAGGCAAATCATTACTCAATCCCCTTCGCAACTGGTCTTATTTGAATTAACCGAATATTGCCTTTATTCAATAGAAAAAGAGTTACAAAAGATAAACTCAGATAAAGATTTTAATATAACGATTACTGCAATTCTAGGTGACATAAAAGATTCAGACAAAATAAACAGAATAATCAATAAATTTAACATTAATACCATATACCACGCTGCGGCATATAAACATGTTCCACTGGTAGAAATGAATACCATAGAGGGCATTAATAACAATATTTTTGGTACCCTCTCACTCGCTAAAGCAGCAGTTAATCAAAAAGTTGAAAAATTTGTATTAATCTCTACCGACAAAGCCGTCCGCCCGACAAATACCATGGGGGCAACAAAAAGATTTGCTGAGCTTATACTACAAGCTTTCGCTAAAGAGAACAGTTACACAAAATTCTCAATGGTTCGCTTTGGCAACGTCCTTGGCTCATCCGGTTCCGTTGTCCCCCTGTTCGAGAAACAGATAAAAAGTGGTGGACCGATAACCCTCACTCACAAAGACATTACCCGTTACTTCATGACGATTCCAGAAGCCGCCCAATTAGTCATCCAGGCAGGAGCACTGGGCAATAATGGCGATGTTTTTGTTCTGGATATGGGAGAATCAGTAAAAATTTATGATCTCGCCCGAAAAATGATCCACCTTTCCGGCCTGACCGTGAAAGATGAAACCAATCCTCATGGTGATATCGAAATCAAAATTACCGGATTAAGACCTGGTGAAAAACTTTACGAAGAACTCCTAATTGGTGATAACGTTTCTGGCACCAATCACCCAAGAATAATGACTGCCAATGAAGTTTTTCTGACTTGGGATAAATTAAACCCATTATTAAATGACTTAAAAACATCTTGTGAAAATTACGATTTTGAACATATTAGGCAGATCCTTATCAATGCGCCTATTGATTTTCATCCTAAGGATTATATTTACGATCTTTTAAAATAAACATTCATGTCATGAAGCTGGCTGAAAATCATATTACCGACATTAGCCTTCTGGACAAATAATAATCCTATGAAATTTTTAACACACGAGCAATTAAAAATAAAATAATTCGAAAATTAAAATAACAAGCCAACAAAAACCTCATTATTAGATATACCCTATACATTATACTTCCTTCATTTCTTCCTTCAACAAAGGAGAATGATTAAACATCTGGAAATTATGAAGCTAGCCTTTTAATATGAGCCTATAAATTTATGAAAAAGTACCAAAATAGCTATGTTCACAAGCCGTAAAGTAACAGCTAACGCTTATGGATTATCCTCTGGTGTTTTCTGGGGGCTAAGCGGCGTACTTTTCGCATTATTATTAAAAAACACTACTCTTTCCTCTTACTTTTTCATTCCCATCATACTCGCTTTCCTGAATGATACGATCTCATGCGGATATATGTTTATATATCTTATAGTTAAAGGAAAATACCGAGCGATACGCCTTATCCCCAAAAACAAGAAAAATGGCATAATTGTACTGGCGGCTATATTTGGTGGCCCAATGGGCATGTCTTGTTATATCTTAGCTATTCAGTATATTGGTATTAGCTACACAGCCACTATTTCAGCAACCTACCCGGCTATTGGCGCGCTCATTTCTTTTTTTCTACTTAAAGATCGCATTCACCTTATCGGCATATTGGGACTAATACTGGCCGTTATATGTACCATGATACTCGGCTATTCGGCATCAACTCAAACAATATCTGGCTGGATAGGCTTTCTCTTCGCTTTTATATGCGCACTAGGCTGGAGTTCCGAAGTTGTTATCAGCTCTTACGGCATGAACAAAGATATACCTGCTGATATTGCTTATTTCATCAGGCAATTATCATCCTCAGTGGGCTATTTAATCATGATCATATTATTCATTCACTCTTTTCCTGGAATTACACAT
Organism: Photorhabdus sp. HUG-39; assembly: GCF_963878365.1. Lineage (NCBI taxonomy): Bacteria > Pseudomonadati > Pseudomonadota > Gammaproteobacteria > Enterobacterales > Morganellaceae > Photorhabdus > Photorhabdus sp. HUG-39. Next base: position 67,654 of record NZ_CAWNWY010000021.1, read on the forward strand.
ATTTTTTCAAATATAGAATTATACTCCTTATTATTTTTCACCTCTCTGGTCGCCACACTATCGTACCTCTTCTACTACAAAGCAATCTGCATGCTTCAACCCATCCGTGCGATGAGTTTAAACATCACCTATGCTATCTGGGCAGTCATCTTTGCTTATTTTCTGGTAGATGAACCCATCTCTATAAAATTATTACTCCTATGCGTAGGCGTCTCTGCCGGTTCATTCCTAACTGCCGTAAATCCACTTAATATCAAAAAATTGATTCTGACGCTTAAATGAATGTGATTCTATTCACAACAAGTTTAAATTCGTTTTAATGTTATAGTTAAAGAAAACCACTAAAACTCTGCTGACCACCAATAATATATTACCAAGTCCCCCGAACCTACACTAACCACTCTTCCTCACTAATCACCATGCTAAATAAGCATGATGCCACAATTAAACTTTACTATTGGATACGGATATCACGGAAATACTGCCACATCCCGAAGCGAATGGAATAGCAGTAAACCTGTTGAAAAACAAGGCACATAGTACGTTGTTGGTAAAATCTAACCGCCATTCCATGAGCAGTAATACAGATTTCAGCTAACTGTATTCTACCAATTAGTTAAACAAGTGGTTTGTTAAACTTGACCCAGAAGAGTTTACAGTCTAATCTCCCCCCAACTAGTTACAAAATCTTATCCCCCATTACTTTTTGTTAAGACAGACAAAAGTATTGGAAAATCAGTGCAATAGATAAGATTTCCGAATATTACAGGCACTCTGGGGGCCAAAAACCTAGTGCGGTAGCATTTGTTTAAGGCGTTGGGATATGGATAGCTAAATGGCAAAGTCCTCCTTTCGCTTGGGAGGTTGGATGCCACATAAACATTAATGCCAAACGCTAATATCATATTCTTAGAGCTCGAAACAATACTACAACTGGGCTGAATATGAAACTGGACTTGAGCAACGGAGAAACCTGATGCTCTGGATAACCCCGGAGGCAATTCAACACTGGACTGTCGCAGCACGTACCACGCACCGGCGGGCGATGTCGTTAGCCCCACTGCCAATGTTTATGCCTGAAGGGCCGTTAGACATCCTGATTGACAACACAGGGCTTCAGGTCTTTGGTGCTGGCCAGTGAGCACGGCGCAAAGTCCCGATGGGGTTAGCGTAAGCTGCATACATCTGTCGGCGGCTGATATGGCAAGCGGGCGCTGGTCAAGGCCATGATAGCGTGTTACAAGACGCTGATTAGCCCGCGCTTGAGTGCACGGAGTTTTGCAACGTAAAAGACGGAAGCGGCGCCATCGGAATGGTCGTGCTCAATCGGCTGTTAGCCGTTACACGCCCGCATTCTACCCGCAAGGTGGTAAAGAAAACCGCCTGACCCGTTGGGAAAAGGGGGATTTCTAACCACTACCTATCCATGCAGCACCAACGCCATTTAAAATATGATATTAGGAAGTAAAATGCGTAAGTCTACAACCTTTGGAGCCGTGTCAATCTTGGCACTATGGTTACTTGCCGCGCTATTTTTGTACAAATACAACCTTGGAATGCCATCATATGAAGGGCACTGGAACAAGAGATGGGTAAACGCTGAAACATCAGCTCACTTTTTCAACACACTCAAACGTTATGATACGCGACCATTCAACGAACACTATTTCGCAATAACTTTCGCTCGCGCTTGCACAGATCTAGTTAACCCATGCGTGGATGCCCAGATTCCACACGTTCCTGGTAGCGCACAACTGCCATCCCCCCGGATAAACAATGAGGCGATATACACATCGTTTCCACCAGGTTCAATGATTATTTCCTATGGTGTGATAAAGATGGCTTCATTATTATCAGGAATACCTATTTCATGGGAAATGTTGCAATGGGTAGATATGCTGTTCTGGATTATATCTATTCTTCTTATTTACTTCGCTATATCAATTATCACTAAGGCATCTAAGTATAGCACCGCTATTTCTTTCTTATCAGTGGTGCCCATGTTATTTGCTTTAGAGCCAATGCATTCACATCAAGTTTCAATGTGGGCACATCAAGCATTCCAGGTATTTGCCGCAGGCGCATTCCTCCTGTTAGCAATTGGAATAAACAGAAAAACCGTTATAGCTCTTGGCATTGTGTCAGCTCTTGCCTGCTGGGTTGAGTGGACGGCATACCTGATGTGTATTGCATTATTCTTTATTGTCTTAATCCATGACATAAAGAACAAGTCAGGTTACAAAAGTACGATTATTTATTCATCCATCTCTATTATTGGTGGCTTAACTCTGCTTTTGTATTATTCATTTATGGTTGGTCTTGGGCCATACTTTAAAGAATTATCAATCAGAGCTGGGGCAAGAGGTCTTGAAATAACGTATGTAACATGGAAAGACTGGTGGATGTCCATTTACTACTCCTACGGACCATGGTTGATCTCTGCAATACTGCTTCTAACCACATCATTAACAGTCAAGAAAAGCGATAAGTTTGATAAAGAAGACTACACAAAAGTTTATGCACTAATTGCTATCATCTGTTTTATGCTCATTGAGAACGTCGCGATGTTTGAGCATGCAATAACTTATACGTTTGACCGGTTAAAGTTGGGATTCCTTATTTCATTTATTATTGCTTTATCTGCGATGAGAATGGAGAAATCAGGTAAGCAAACATTACTTCTAATTGCGGTTATCTGTGTTGTTTCATCAGTATTCAGCATAAGCGAATTGCTAGATATCTACCCAAGATACTGGAAATAAGATATAGCGGGCCGTTGGTGCATGGATGGTCAAAATATGGCAAAGTCCTCCTTAATCTCTTGGGAGAGGCTGGATGCCACATAAATACAACGCCAAACACTGACATCATATCCCCAAAGCCCGATACACCATTACCAACCGTGCTGAATATGAAATCGGACTTAAGCAGCGGGAAACCTGATGCCTTGGATAACCCCGGAGGTGATTCAATGCCGGATTGCCGCAGCGCGTACCACGCCCAGCTGGGCAATGTTTATGCCTGAAGGGCCGTTATACATCCTCATTGGCAGCACAGGGCTTCAAGTCAGTGGTTGCGGACAAGCACGGCGTAAGGTCCCGACCGAGCTAGCGTAAGCTGTATCTGTTGGTAGATGTCACGACGTTTTCCTTGGTGGCACATACGCTGACAGAGCAGAATATGGATGACCCATCACTGGTTGTGCCCCTGCCCGACCAGATTGAGGCACCAATAGCCTAGGTGCCTATGATGGTACGCCCACGTAGGCGGAAATCGCACAACGGGACAGCCAGATACGGATAGTTATCCTGCCGCGGCCAACGGCAGCCCCTGGCAACACAGACCCAGTCAGAAAAACCGGCGCTTGGTGCGTATCCGGGAACAGGGGTAGCTAGTATGGCAAGCGGGCACTGGTCGAGACCATAATAGCGTGTTACAAGACACTGATTAGCCTGCTCCTGTGTTCGCGGAGTTTTGTGACGCAAAAGTATGGAAGCGGGGCTATCGGAGTGGCTGTACTCAATCGGCTGTTAGCTGTTGTACGGCAGCATTCCGCCCGCAAAGTGGAGAAAGCCGCCTGACCCATTGGAGAAAGGGGGGGATTCTAACCACCGCCTATCCATGCACCAACGCCTACACAATAGCGAAAACTCGTTGATGCAATCAGAATATAAATTCATAGGAACATCATCGGCGATTTTAAAATAATATTCGTCATATTGGATATACGCCCACATCCGAGGCAAAAAATTGAATACTAAGATAGTTGTTCCTCTCTGTTTGGTAATTTTTTTTGTTAAACTCTATTTAGATGCAATCTTATTTCCTGGATTCACCGTCGATAGTTGGACATATTACGATCTATCCAAAGTTGTTTTTACAGGATATGAACCATCATTTATTAGACAATATCAATATAATTCTTTGCATAGTCCATCATTTCCATTTTTTTACCCATTATTAATAGGATTCATGGATAACATCCTAAACATAGGAATTTATTCATCTGTAATTCTAAATATTATTTTACTAAGTTTATGTGCTATTCTCTCAGCCAAATTACTACAAAGGCTAAGATTACAAAGAGTATATTTTATAGTTTTTGCATTCTTACTATTATACCCCCCATTTTTTCAAGAAGTTGTTTATGGAAGAGCCATTCCTCTGGCAACTCTTGAGCTATTACTAATTGGATATATATTCCTCTCTCAACAGCATTTAAACAATAATAAACTATTATTACTTGGATTTGTATTTGGCTTATCCATATTAACCCGATTTGAATTTTTAATCATTTTTCTAATATTTAATCTATGGGTCGCATTTAAAGAGAAAACTTCAATAGGAAAATTACTCTTTATGATTTTCCCTCTGATTTCAATTGTAATCTGGACATTTTATTCAGAGTATTACTTCAATACATTGTGGGTTACGGAGAACTCAAAACTGCTAGTAATGCCCCCTCATATTAGTATATTAGATTATAAACCAAACTTAGAAGAGAATACCTACTTAGAAATAATTAAAAACATCATTACAAAAGAACTAAGGACCATTACTGCATTTACTGTATGGGGTGTATTTACACCACTGCCCATTATTTTTTTCTATCTAACATTTAAGAAAATATCAAAAAAAACAAATGCATCATCAATAAAAATAAATTCCCAAAAAAACAATAAGTTAGCCTTTTTTATACTTGCCATCATCTCAGTCGTTCCGGTTATAGGACTAACTGGATATACTGACGGTCGCTATTTCTTTAATGTGTATTTATTTATTATTATTTTTTTACTTAACATAATGAAAGGCAATATCAATAAACACAACAAAGTAAAAATAGTTAAAATTTGTTTGATATATATTATCTTAATCAGTTCAGCCTGGACGATTGGAAGAACAATGAAGAAAACAACTGCTGATAATAATACTCCTGAGTATATATCAGAGATTGATAGACAAGGAATAGCTAAATGCATAACAACACGAAATATAAAAAGAATACTTTTTATAACTAAGAATGGATTTGAGCAAGTTTCAGTTTCAGAAAACGCCATTAACAGTAAGGCATTATTTTTCTTATCTCCATCGAATATCGATTCAAATAATATAGATGATTTTGTAAAGCAGCATGCCATTGATGCAATTTACACAAAAGAACCAATATTAATGCACTCAAATACTACTCAATGTAACAATAATCTGTATATCCTTATCAAATGAAATTTTTCATATCACTTTTAAGTGGCAGTATGCTCTCCCAGGTATTAGGGATAGCTATTATGCTAGCTCTTGCCAGATGTTACTCGATAGAGGCATTTGGTATCTATGCAAATATCATGGCATGGTCCGGGGTGGTATCTTATGTTGGTGCATTACGATTAAACCTTCGGTTCATTACCAATAATGAAGATAATAAACCTCTAATTTACCGGGCATGTCGGTTTCTATCCTTGAGCACAAGTATAATTTCTCTATTGATAATTTCTGGCTGCATAGCATTCTTTAGCCTATCAGTTATTTATCTATTTATACCGATTATTATCTATTGCTTTAGTTCTTATGAAATTTTATACGACTACCATACCTCAATGGGAAACCATCGAAAACTGAATATCATTCAGCTAAATCGGATTATATTTGTTGGGATCGCTCAATTATCACTGATAAAATTCGAATCAGGTCTTATTCTTGGAACAGTTATTGGTTCAATTATTGTTTTATTCATCCATAAAACTAATCTGAACAACGATAATAACAATGAACCTTTAGCACAAGTCTTAAATTTAATTAAAAAAAATACTAAATTTATAGCTATACATACAACATCGTCAATTATCCCTTCGATAGGCACACATCTACCGATAATATTTATCTCCAGCGTCTTTGGATATCATGCCTCAGCATTATATGCTATTGCTGAGAAGATAACTACTATCTTTGTAGTATTGACCAATTCAGTTATAAGTCGCTCCGTGCTATACAGTTTTTCGAATAGAGAAAATGGTGTCTTGCTAAAATATAATTTAATTAGCATAGCTCTCGGGCTTATATATATTACCTCTTCGTATCTAATATTGCCTTATATTATTTATTTAATTGGTGAAAAGTGGGAAGGAAGTGTTGCACTTTTACAAAGCCTATCATTTTGGTTCGCAGCCATACTCATATTATCTCCAAATTATAATCGCACAATCTTTACGACTGCGACAAAGGAAATTTATCTTATCGACTTTTTCAGATATGGATTAAAACCTATTCTTTATGTATCCCTTGTCATTATGGACGTTAGCTTATATCATATTGTGTATTTAACTTCGATTAGCATGTATATTTTAGCAATCGTGATGTTTATATATATATCTTTAAGGTGGAAAGATGTCTCGAATAGCTTTCATTAAAAATAACTTAGAGTACCTTCCCGAAGTTGAAGTCTATAAGAATTATTTTTTGAATAAAGGTTGTGATGTATCAGTTGTTGAGCACCCTAGCGATAGGCTGAATGCTGATGTGTATTGGTTCTTCATGGGCGTAGAATATCGAAAAAAAGTACCCGGAATACATATTCACGAATATGCATCACTCGCCACTCCTCCATTCGGACTTTTGAAAGATAGAATAAAAAAGATAATCAATATCATACCCGATGGCAGAATCTACCTAAATGAAACAATAAAAACAAAAACACTGCTTGATGACGTTGTTCCTTATATATATAGGGATATGGGTGTTGGTGATTTCTTTTATAAGAAAGATCATCTGGTTAAAAAAGAATATGACTTTGTATATATAGGGAGCCTCTCCGCAAAAAGGAATATAAGAACATTACTCAGTTCGTTTAGCACTAAATATTCGCAATATACGTTGCTTATTATCGGCGAATATCCGGATGAGATCTATCATGATTTCAAAGGGTTTTCAAATATTATTTTCTCCGGACGAGTCAGTTATGACGAGATTCCCGATTTAGCCTGCAAAGCAAAATGTGGAATAAATTATATTCCCAATATATATCCATACAAATATCAGACATCAACAAAATTACTTGAATATCTGGCGATGGGATTAAATGTATGCTCTACACGAACCCAATGGGTTAAATCATTTTCATTAAAAAATAATATCGAAAACATTCAATTTTTTAATGAAGATTTAAATGATTTTAGACCAGAGAATTATTTGTCTACTAGTAAATATTGGGATGGTATTGAAAACTATACATGGAATAAAATAGTGGAAAAGGCAGATTTATTAGGTTTTATGCAGTCTATAATTAAGAACCTATCCCAAAAAAAATTATCAGAACGTAAAAGTAACAGACAATTCTTGAGGTAAAAATATGGTAGGCCGCAAGGTGACGAGTTAGTGATGAACTCTGGGAGGAAATTATTCCATATGTCCCTGAACACAAGACTAATCACCCTCTGGATACGCACCGTAAACGTGTTGATAACCACGCCACCATGGATACCATCTTCTTTGTACTCAGAACCGGCTGTTAGTGGAATTCCTTGAATGCAAACAGGGATATGTTCCTCCAGTTCCGCTCACTACTGCTTTCAGGAATGGCGTGATTTTGGCGTTTTTGAGTGCTTCTGGCAGAACGGAATGGTTTACTGGCCTGCAAACATCTGAACGGCATCGACTGGTCTTAGTTATCAATGGATGGTTGCATGACCAAAGCTCCATTAGCAAGGGCAAAAAACAGGTTGAAATCCCACAGACAGAGGGAAACAAGGAGTAAAAAGGAGCCTTATGACCGATGCGAAAGGACTCCTACTTTCACTAGTCGTCGCTGCGGCAAATACCGTTGGGAAAAGAAAGTCGAAAATTATGAAGCAATGCTACATCTGACTTGCGGGATCATTGTCTGGAATAAAATCCTATTGGGATAAGCTTTAAAAAAACAGGAGAGCTGATGAATAGAGTAAACGATTCTATCGTCATTGGTGGGGGGTTTTTTGGCGTTTATATTGCTAACTATTTAGCCTCTCAAGGACATAAAGTCATTCTTTTCGAAAAAGAATCATCGTTGATGGAGCGCGCATCATATGTTAACCAGGCACGTGTACACAATGGTTATCACTACCCGCGCAGCCACCTTACAGCACTAAGGTCACGGGCTTCTTTCCCTATTTTTTGCAATGACTTTAAAGAATGTATTGATGATGAATTTGATAAATTTTATATGGTTGGCCGCGTACTCAGCAAGATAACAGCTAGACAGTTTCAGGTATTCTGCCAAAGAATTGGGGCTTCTTGCGATATCGCTCCACATTGGATAAGAGATTTAACAAATAAAAATTTAATTGAAGAAGTTTTTACAACTAAAGAATATGCTTTTGATTCTCGAAAACTTCGTTCAATTATGCTCTCTCGATTGGAAGAAAATGGTGTAACTATAAAATATGAAACAATAGTTGCAGGCATACAAGAAGATGGTTCAGGTTGTTTAAGAGTAAAGACTCAAAATGTTAATAATGTAGACGGTACATCGGTTGAATACCACAAAACAAAACAAGTATTCAACTGTACCTATTCCATGACAAACTTTGTGCTGCACGAATCCGGAATTGAACTTATACCTCTAAAACAAGAGCTGACAGAAATGTGCATTGTGAAAGTTCCCGATGTCTTTAAAAAAACAGGAATTACAGTTATGTGCGGTCCTTTCTTCTCAGTGATGCCTTTCCCATCAAAAGGGTTACATTCATTTAGTCATGTGCGGTATACGCCTCACCATGAATGGAATGAAGGCGACGAAAATTATTTTCCCTCGCATCAACATTTCAATGAAATACAAAAGAATACTCTTTGGCGGAAAGTTATTTCTGATGCCAGCCGATATATACCTGCATTATCTGAATGTCAATATAATGAATCTATTTGGGAAGTTAAAACTCTTCTTCCAAGAAGTGAGACCGATGATTCGCGCCCAATTCTCTTCAAAGCCAATCATGGTATGAAAGGATTACATTGCATAATGGGTGGAAAAATTGACAATGTTTATGATGTTATCACAGTAATTAATGAGTTAGGGTTGAACAAATGAATTTAATCAGTGGTACAAAAAAAGATATTTTTGTCTCCGTTGTGCTGTCATGCAAAGATCAAGTAGAAGATTTAAAAAATAAAATAAGACCTATATATGATACTTTAGCAAAAAACTATGTAGACTTTGAAATTGTAATTATCGACAATTACTCATTCGATAATACGGAAGCTTATATTACTTCCTTACTTAGTAAGCTAGAGTCTATACGATATATTCGTCTTTCATCCGAAGTATCTTCCGACGTGTCTCTGTCAGCTGGCTTAGAAAATGCAATAGGCGACTTTGTTGTGCTATTTGATATTAGCACAGACCCTGTTTACGTTATTACAAACGTTGTCGATAAATCACTCGCAGAAAGTGATGTTGTTATTGGGGTCGCCAAGCAGAACTCATCCCTCACTTACTCAATAATCCGATCAATAATGAATCGTTCCTTAAGCCTGATTGGTTACAAGCTGCCAAGAAATGCAACAAACCTACGGTGCTTAAGCCGAAGAGCAGTCAATGCGGTGACGGCTAATGGGCGTTTTCATCATAAGATGATGGTGCGGATATCGAATACAGGATTCTCATCTACAACGGAAGCCTACGAACTAACACAAGTTAACGAAAAAAAAGTCCTCCTTTCAGGGATCCGGGATACCATAAAAGTCATGATCTTCAATTCAACGAAACCATTGCGTTGGATGAGTTTACTTGGCATTTTTGGTAGCTTCCTTGCGTTTATTTTCAGCTTATATAGCCTAATAGTAAGAATGATAAATAATCATGTAATCGAAGGATGGACAACACAAATCATATTTATGTCTATTCTCTTTATGCTGCTTTTCACTATGTTAGCCTTCTTTGGTGAATATCTGGGGCGACTGCTTGATGACCGTTCTGAACATTCTGACTATAACATCATTTATGAAAAAAACAGTTCAGTAATGATAGATTCGCATCGTGTAAATGTGTTAACAGATTCTACTCCAGATATTGTTAATTTAGTACAAACAGGGCGTAACAAGTAATGAATAATAAATATGCCTGGGAAGTTCCTGAATATACACAAACTAATGTTAAACCTAAACAACATGACTACTGCACCCTAATATTTGTCATAAACGAAGGAGAAAAATTAATAAAACAGTTATCTCGCATGGATAAAGCCAGGGCCTGTACAGATATTGTTATCGCAGACGGTGGTAGTACTGACGGTTCAACCAGCTTTGATAACTTAAAAAAATACGGCGTAACCAGTCTTTTGGTCAAAACAGGCTATGGAAAATTGGGTAGTCAAATGCGAATGGGATTTGCTTGGGCCCTTTCACAGGGCTATAAAGGCGCTATTGTCGTTGATGGTAATAATAAGGACAGCGTTGACGATATCCCTAACTTTGTCAACCAGTTAGAAAATGGCATGGATCATGTTCAGGGATCTCGCTTTATCCCTGGTGGAAAACATATAAATACGCCTAAATCTCGCCTTATTGGATTAAAAGTTATCCATGTACCACTTATAAGGTTATTTTCTGGATTTAAATATACTGATACTACAAACGGTTTCCGTGCCTATAGCGCTAAATTCTTAGCCGATGAAAAATTAGCCGCATTCAGAAATATATTTATCGGTTATGAATTTCATTATTACCTTGCAATACAGGCAGCCAAGTTAGGTTTCAATTGCATTGAAATACCTGTCATGCGAACTTATCCTAAACATGGAAAAATCCCGACCAAAATAAGTCCTATTCAGGGGAATCTGCAAGTTATTATTAAATTGCTAGAGGTATGCTTGGGTAAATACAACAAGAAATAGAAAATAGTTAATACATTCTATTTCCTTCTAAATAGCTGTTATATACCAACCATATATTTAGCTTGGTTTTCTATACATGATTGTGAGTTATTATGAAAAACGCTCTAATTGGATATACAGGTTTTGTCGGCGGAAATCTACTACAACAGTATAAATTTGATTATCTTTATAATTCTAAAAATATAAATGATGCTAAAGGAAAGCATTATAATAAATTATTTATAAGCGGAGTTCCTGCAGTAAAATGGTGGGCTAACCAACATCCTATTGATGACTGGAAAAATATAAATAGCCTAATTGAAATCCTAAAGACAGTTACAGCCGAAGAGGTCATTCTGATTTCGACTGTTGATGTATACCCTAACCCGATCGATTTTGATGAAGATGGCAAGCTATCCAGAGATGTTGGGCAGCCATACGGACTACATCGCCTTAAGTTTGAAGACTTCATCAATAATAACTTTAAAAATGTTTATACACTTCGTCTTCCTGGACTGTTTGGTCAGGGGTTAAAAAAGAATATTATTTATGATTTTTTAAATAATAATCAGATTGAAAAAATTGACACACGCAGTTCATTCCAATTTTACTGCCTTAACTGCCTAAAAAGCGATATTAGTCGAATGATTGAAAATGATATACAACTTCTTAATGCTGCTGTTGAACCTGTTCCAACATTTGATATTGCAAAAATGGCGCTTGGCTATACTTATGAAAATATAACTAATACATTACCACCCCGCTATGATATAAAATCAAAATATTCTTCACTCTGGGGTGGTCAAAATGGCTACCTTTACAGCAAGCAAAATTGCCTTATTGAACTAGAAAAATTCATTGGGGATCATAAACGTGAAGATTAAAGGGTTAGCAATATCAAATATTGCTTGGAACAATAACGAAAGTGATGCCGTACTAGATATATTAAAAAAGCACGGCATCAATGCAATTGAGGTTGCGCCAGCAAAGGTAGTAAATGACGCCCAAATTTTTTCTGATGATGAAGTTATCTCATATCGGAAGAAAATGAACGATGCTGGTATTTCAGTAAGTTCAATGCAGGCATTACTATTCGGTGGGCCTTCAGGAAATATCTTTAGCAACGAGAATGAGAGCAATGTTATTCAATCCCATCTGAGTAAAATTATTCATATGGCGGGGCTTCTTGGCGCGGATAAACTGGTCTTCGGTTCACCTAAAAATAGACTTCGAAATGATATCCCCTTTAACCAGGCTATCGATATTGCGGCAAAGTTTTTCTATCCGTTAGCTGTTCAAGCCAAAAATGTTGGCACAATGCTATGTGTCGAGCCAAACCCTACTTATTACGGATGTGACTTTGTAATAAATTCGAAAGAAGCACTTGAACTGAAAAATCATATTAACCATCTTGGATTTGGTATTCATTTAGATTTAGCTGGTTTAAGGCTATCAAATGAGGATATATATAACACCATATTAAATCTAAATGAAAAAATAGAACACTTCCACATAAGTGAAAAAGACCTGGCACCTATCGGCATCGATATAGAAGCACATAATTTGGCCTGCCGCGCATTACAGCATATACAGTATCAAGGCTGGCTCTCCATTGAGATGAAAAGAACTGATATGCCATTGCAGGATATTGATTCAAGTATCTCTTTAATAAAAGAAATATATAGGCCTGTATTATGTTGATTTTTGTTATTGTTTTTAGCATATTTTTTTCATCGTCATCCCAACTTTTACTGAAGAAAGGTGCGGCCCAAGTTTCAATTCCTCCTCAGATAGACTTTGCAAATCTCACGAGGCTATTGGGAGAACTTGTTTTTAACGTTTATCTGGTTTCTGGTGTTATATTTCAAGTTATTGCGTTATTAAGCTGGATTTATATTTTAAAAAAAGTTGATGTGAGTTTTGCTTATCCTTTTATTTCATTAGGCTTCATCTTTGTTATGTTTATGGGTTACCTGCTATTTAATGAACCCTTAACGCTAATGAAAGTAATAGGAACATTAGTTATTATACTTGGTGTCATTATTATGGGGAAAGCGTAACAAATGAAAAAGTACATATCTCTCGCAAAAAAAGCTTTTTTATCTGAAAAATGGTTGAATATATATTCAATTGTTATGATTCTTCTTTCATTGACATGCGTTAGCATAATATATTTTAATTCAGTATTGTATTTCAACCGAGAACCATGGGATGGCTCTTTTCAAACGCTATTCCCGTTAAGGAATATGGATAAAGGGCTATACCCTGCTATAGATTTTTCTTATTTTCATGGTAACGGGATACCTTACTTGATTTATCCGCTTTACTACTTTTTCCATAGTGTATTAAGCTTTGGAATTATTATTTCTGCTTTAAATAGCACATTTATTGTTAATTGCGCATTTTTGTATTTACCTATTTATTTCATGATGCGAAAAATAAGCAATTTTTCTACAGCAGTTCTTTCCACCTTATTTATCTCTGCGTTGTTTGATTTCTTGCCATATATAGGATCATACTTCTCACCTTTGTTTTTAGGTGCCCCAATGGCTGTGCGCTTTTCTCCTCATATCCTATTAGCGATATGCTTTTATAATCTTATTTCTAGTTATGAACTTTGTGATAAGCGGCAAGTAATCAAAACGGTTCTTATTACTTTGTTTGTTGCTGCAATTTCTCCATTGTTAGGCGCAGAACAGGGATTTTATGCAATTGCCGCATTTTGTTTAACTATATTTAGTTACTTATTCTTTTATAAGAAAAAATATTTTAATGCTTTAATATATTCAGTATTTTTACTTATACTGTCTATATTAGCTCACATAGCCATCCTGCTGGTTTTCTTCCAGAGTTTAGAGTCCATCAGGGCTATAACTACAATTTCAAATGATCAAATTTGGGTTTTCGGTGTTTTCCCTAACTCATTTTTCTCTTCATTTAGTGAAGTGTTCTCCCTTGATAATATTAATGCTGTTGTTTCCCAACTTATTACGTTAACTGCTATTATTTATACAATATTTATTACATTCATATATAGAAGATACAATCTTAATTCAAAATACTTCTATGCTTGTCTGGTTATGTTTTGGGGTGGAGTTTTATCATGGGCATCTAATTTAGGTTATATCGGTGCACACCAAGCTCCGCTTGAGATAAGATATATAACATTATCGTTATTCCCGATTCTGTTTTTATTTTCAATGACATGTGAACATAAAAAATGATTAATATATTAAGAAATAAAGTTTTTATTCGAGTCTTTATTTTATTTGTTTCTATTCTTTCTTTTTCTTATTGGTTTGCATATATGAACCTTGCTAAGAAAAGTATCCCGATTGACAAATATAGTCAATCCTACATGGAAGGAGTGAAACTATCTAAATATCATGATCTGAGAGGGATCGTCGGGTCGCTTAATCAGATGCATCAGTATAGTGATTATTTATCTGAAGCCAGCTATTATATTTCCAAAACGACTAATAAGCGTTTTTTGCCAGAGAATATTATCTACCCTAATTGGTTAAGATATGTTAACAATGATAAACCAGTGTTATCGTCAGCATCTATTCTTCCTGTATGGTCGGACGATTTTATTTTAGGATTTTATAACAAAACTACGTTCAAAATTTCCGAGAACAACATCCAACTTGAGACAGGTGCGCTACCAAAAAATGTTATCGTTGGTAAAACAGCCATTTTACGAAATGATGATGCTAACTTTTACGTTACAATCACAGATATAGGAGATTCAGGTAGCATAACCGTACAAGGTTATATTCCTTATGACTTCTTCCCAAAGAGCATACTTATTCCGTCAGGGGTAAAAAAGAACAAAAAAATGATGTTTGAGACTGACAGCATGGGATGGGTTCGCGGCGGGCGTTTTTCACTCGATCCTACTGGTCATACTAATGTTATTCGTCACTTGCCTTCACTCGGGTTATCTAAAACTGTATTGGAGACGGGCGACAGCTTATCCTGGGAAGGGATGAACGGTGTCAATACGGCAAAAATTGTATCCGTCAATAATTTTAACGGTACCTTTATTGTTAAGCTTGACAAGAAGTTCCCACCGTACTTCGATTTCCGTAAAACCATCATAAATGTCACGCGAAAAAAAAATAACGATGAAAAACAAGAAATGGTATTCAACGTTGATACGGATTTAATCAATGATGAGTTCTTTCTTGGTAAAAAACGCAAAACGAGTTTTGTTGTTTATTCTAGTAATGATATAACTCCTGGAAGTATAGTTGTTGCGGAGGGAACTAATAGTCCGCTGTTTGTTTCGAATGTTTCAAAAAATGATAACATCGTAACTATCGATCTCTTCAACAGTGCAATAGTAAAAAAATGTTTACGTATCGTCTCCAAGGAAAACTACAACAATTGTATGCAAAAACTTGAATCGTCAAAATTAGAATCTGGCGATCTTAAGTGGGCAATGCATAACCTGATGAAATCTGAAAAACGTGATGTGTTCGGCCCTCTGGAATTGTGGAACAGAGGTGGTGATCTGAAATTGCAGTTTGTTTCAGATAAAAATAAAGAGATTACTAAGCCTGCACTTGTCACATCTACGAAAAACAATGATACCTCAAATCCTGGTGTAGCATCTAACGGCTTGATTTGGGAGATATATCCAGGCTCACTGCTGAACATATTTTATAGTTCCTACAATCCAGCACCGACAGAAATGCTTATACACGTTCTAGGTCGGGAGGCGAGAGATCAGTACTATTCTTCTTTTGTCAGAATCAAGCCTGAATACATTTCGTTTGCAAAACCGGAACGATTCACGCCTTGGATACTGAATTGGCACTGGCCATTCTTTAGAAATATGATTAACAATTACGATTTAGCCGTAAATAAAAGTGAGTTTTCTTTATGGCATATAAATAATAATAACAATTGGGATACCTTTGGTCCTGTGCATTTGAAGTTACAAGGTGATTTCCCGATTAATAAATCAATACAACTTTATATCAGCAATAACCAAAGTAGCTCCTGCGATATAAAGCTAATGACTGCCGTAGTTAAATACGAAATAAAAAATCCAATGTCATCTATTCCATTGATGGGAAAGTTACCACGCCACTTATTGGAAATTGAGAATACAGGTCTTCCTTCAAACTTACCAGTGAGTTTACCTTGGAGTGAAAATACATTCTCTTTCCCAATATTTTATCGTGATGGATTTAAGCCTGTTATTACACCTCGTATTCTGGCAAATTTCCTTAATTTGACCTCAATGAATATTAAAGAAATTACACTTTATGAAGAGAATGTGGATAATCATAATATATATAATTTATATTATGATTATCCTGCTGTTGGAGATGCAGCAAAATACAATTGCAAAGAGACTGTTCACTAAGATTACTTATATGTAACATTCAAAATGTCTTTATTCATTGTCTTAAATTATTAAAGCGGCGTTGGTGCATGAATGGCTAAAGTTGTATCATCAACGCCAGCCAACTCTGAAATTGTATTTACGATGCCGCATAAACACGACGCCAAAAAGGTTCTGTCGCATTAAGACGTCGTCGGGTAATGTATTGAGTTACCCAACGATGCCTCTGATACGAAAAGCCTTCAAACGCCTGCATTATCCCACAGATATGATTGCCCAGTGTTGTTCGCTGGTATCTGGATTACGCCCTGAAGTTTTGCGTAATCTTGAAGAAATAACGGCCAAGTTGAGGATTGACGTCGACCATGCCACCATTTCTTGCTGGGTTCATTTATAGGAATTTCAAACCCAGACCGACTAATAATTAACCATAAAAAGAGCTTTTCTCACTCGGTCAAAGTCTGGGATTAACCGGATATATCTGTTGATAATGCTTTTTCCGGTGGCTTTATAAATAACTGAGTGTTTTTTATACCAGATACTGATTTCCGGGCAAATCTTCCCTGCTAACGCTGATTTTACCATCGCCCATACGCGCCAGATGATCATGGCACAGTATCAGCTCCGGTAGTCTCAGCCCGCATTTCATTCCTGCAAAGTGCATTTCAGCGGACAACTCTTAGCAGCTTCTGATACATCGCTCGCCACTGAGATTCTGTGAGGACATGTATCACATTCTCCAGCATGTCCTTCTTTCTGGGCTTAGAAATCCGTAATAAAGGATATTATTGAAGTACTTATCCTGCATATGGTACTTGAAGCGGTCAAAATTTCATCGAATCTCATTCTTTTCTTCCCGCTTAGTCCGATGACTTTTAATAGCGCAAGGTGATATTATCCTGACCGGCATAGTGTTCCAAACAACTCAGTAATACCGGCCTGTCGACAGATTTCTAAAATGACATCAGCCACGGCGCGGCTCATCTCCGACAGCAGCGCCTACGGTTATGGATAACGATAAGCCAAAACTCACTGGGCATGGTGAAAGTAATGTGCTGGAATGACGCATCCGACAAGTGAGCTAACGGTCTATATCCAGAGCAAGCTGGCTTTTATACCGCAGTGGAGGCAAGAGCGGCTTCTGCAAATGAAAGCGACTGTCTTTTCATGCCTGCAACACGTATCCGGGCAGCGCCAGCGCATGTCGCCCATCAGTGAGGTGCCGCAAGCCATGACTTTCGTGATGATTTCGACAACCACATCGCGAACAAAGCCGGGAGGCTGCCGCTGGCACCAGAGCAGCCAACGGAAGTTAAATTGAAAAACATGTCTATGAAGTCTCTGATAGGCATAGCAGACATGGAAACGTTGTCGCCGACAATGTTTGTGATGTATTTGTTTTATCTTCTTTATACGAAGAGTTTGGAATAGTTCTTGTTGAAGCTATGTCTGCTAAAAGATTTGTTATATCAACAGATTTTTGTGGTGCTTGCTGTGTAATAGGGAAATTCTGCATGATTATTGAAAACCATAATAAAAAGGAATTAACTAATGCAATGTTAAAATCAATAGGTATGAGCAAAGAACAGAAGCTTAAAATAGTAGAGATAGAATTAGCCAGATAGCATGTTATAAAAAATTTCTCATTAGATTCAATAGGATAGCGTCGGATACAGATATATGGTAACTAATTATATGAAAAATTTAGTTTTTGTTATTACTAAGTCTGAGATAGGTGGTGCTCAAACCTGGATTTATGAATTAAAAAATTTATTAAAAAATCATTATGAAATTTATTTGATTACTTCAGATAATAACTGGTTAACAAAAAAATCTAATGACGAACACATAGCAATCATTCCAGAGATTGCCAATATGAAGAACCCTATTGCAATCTTGAAAATAGCATCCTCATTAAAAAAATTTAAAGCTGACGTGGTCATATCAAACTCAGCAAACGCTGGAATCTATTCACGACTTGCTAAATTATTTTATAAGCATAGGCATATCTATGTTTCTCATGGTTGGTCTTGTATATATAATGGAGGTAAATTTAAAAAGGTTTTTTGTTTTATTGAAAAAATTTTATCATTATTAAGTGATAAAATTCTGTGTGTTTCTTTAACAGATAAAAATAACGCTGTAAATATTATAGGTATAAATTCAAACAAACTTATCGTTATTAGAAATGGTGTTACTCCCATGCCTAAAAAGGATATAATAAATAATAAGAAAAAAATTCTTTTTGTTGGAAGAATGGTTCATCCCAAACGTCCTGACTTGTTGGTCACTGTCGCAGATAAACTTTCCTACGCTGATTTTTATTTCGTTGGCGATGGTACCATGAAAGCTAATTTAGTTACGAGTTATTCACGGAAAGAAAATGTGTTTTTTCTTGGTGAAATTAAAAATTTCAATTCGTTTAAGGATTATGATATTTTTGTACTCTGTTCAGAAAGTGAAGGTTTGCCCATGTCCGCTTTAGAAGCTGCATCTGCTGGAGTTCCTATAGCATTAAGCAATGTAGGAGGATGTAGCGAATTGATTTTTTCAATAGCTTTAAATAAAACCAATGGTGTCTTATTTTCAAATAATGTCGATGACTTATATGAAAAATTAAATATGATACTTGGTAACTATAATGAGTATTACAGCACAGCTCAAATAGTTAAAACAAGATTTGACATAAACCACTTAAAAGATAAATATATTGGTTTAATAGAAGGTAAGTAATGAAGTTAGCAATTATTGGCGGCTCTGGATTTATTGGTTCTCGCCTGGCAACAATTATAAATGAAGAAAAGTTTTGTGATTTTGTTCTTATTGACAAGAATAAAAGTACTTTATTTCCAGAACACTGGTTGTACGGTGATGTGACTGTTCCTGACTCCTTAATCGAGCCATTAAGCGGTGCTGATATCATAATTAACCTTGCCGCTGAACATAAAGATAACGTTCAACCAATCCATCTTTATTATAATGTTAATGTTGATGGCGCTAAGAATGTTTGCAACACAGCCGAGAAGTTAGATATCAAACATATCATATTTACATCGTCTATAGCAGTTTATGGTTTCGTTACAAAAGAAACTGGAGAAGATGAAACATTTTCCCCTTTTAATGATTATGGCAAATCAAAGATAGAGGCCGAATATATTTATGATGCTTGGCAAAGCAAGGAGTCTGATCGGACTTTAGTTACTATAAGACCAACAGTTGTCTTTGGTGAAAATAATCGCGGAAATGTATATAACTTATTTCGCCAAATCACTTCAGGGCGTTTTCTAATGATTGGTTCAGGTGAAAATCAAAAATCTATGGCATATGTAGAAAATGTTGCATCTTTTCTAAAATTTTCTACTGGATTTAAGGTTGGCAGACATGTATTCAATTATATTGATAAGCCAGATTTTACAATGAATGAACTAACAGACATTATATGTAAATCATTAGGTAAGCAAAAATCAAATATACGTATCCCATACATTATCGGAATATTAGGTGGATATTGCTTTGATATTTTGTCAAAACTCCTAGGAAAAGAGTTTCCCGTCAGTAGTATCAGGGTAAAAAAATTTTGTGCTCGTACACAATTTAAATCGAATTTTATATCTGAAACTGGTTTTATTCCTCCAGTGACTTTAGAACAAGGAATTAAAAATACTGTTCGTTATGAATTTAAGTAAGCATAATTATAGTAACTAATATGTTTTTTTGATGAAGCATAGTTTAAACTAACCTGAATTCTGGATAAGAAATTGACATGAAGCCTGTTCCAGGAGCAATGTTTTGGTGCATGCCGAAACAGCTCCGGGGAGGAACAGGCTATGAACAACTTAGTTGAAATTTTCTGTGATGTCGACGATTTTTGCCGTTTTTTCATCCTGCAATGGGAACAGTTTTGCCTCGATAACGGATACCGCCTGCGCCGCCGACAAGGTCACATGTATCCCAGTGAAATCATGACCATTTTGATCCTCTTTCACCTGTCACATTATCGTCATTTTAAAGCCTTCTATTTGGAATGCCTCTGGAAATATCACCACAACGATTTTCCCACCTTGCTCAGTTATACCCGTTTTGTCAGTGTCGCCCCTTCCGTTTTGGTGCCACTGTGCAGTTACCTGACTCAATTAAAAGGGAAACCCACTGGAATTGCTTTTATTGATTCCACCCGCTTGCGTGTTTGTCATAACATCCGTATTCCCCGTCATAAGAGTTTTGAGGGGATAGCAAAACGAGGAAAAACCTCAATGGGGTGGTTTTACGGTTTCAAGTTACACTTGGTTGTTAACCATTTGGGCGAAATTCTGGCGCTGAAAGTGACTGCCGGTAATGTGGATGATCGGGAACCGGTTCGCGAATTAACAACAGAATTAACGGGGACTCTTTACGCCGACAAGGGGTATCTCAGTCAGGAGCTCGCTGACGATTTAGCCAAAACCGGTGTCACTTTCATCACGAAAAAGCGCCGAAACATGAAAGCGTGTATGCAAGCTGAGTGGGATAAGATAATGTTATCAAAGCGTTTTATCATCGAAACAATTAATGGACAATTAAAAACCATTTCTCAAATAGAGCATTCGCGCCACCGAAGTATAAAAGGATTTATGTTGACCGTTTTAGGCGGTTTGATTGCTTACTGCCTCAAATGGAAGAAACCATCACTGAAAGTTTTCTACTCAGAAGACGATTTTTCAGTGACGATTTAAACAGAATTCGGGTTAAACTAAGTTTTGTACTATGGGTAATGACGTTATTAATGTATTAAACATCTAAAATAAATCATTCAGAGCATATAAAATTTTCTTTTATTTTTCTCGGCGTTGGTGCATGGATGGTTAAAATATGGCAAAGTCCTCCTTTCACTTGGGAAGCAGGATGCCACATGAACACAACGCCAAACGCCGACATCATATCCCCAAAGCCCGATACACCATTACCAACTGGTCTGAATATGAAACCGGACTTAAGCAACGGAGGAGCCTAACGCTCTGGATAACCCCGGAGGCGATTCAACTCTGGGCTACTGCGACTCATGCCACGCCCGGCGGACAATGTCATTACCCCCACTCTGCCAATGTTTATGCCTGAAACATCCTCATTGACAGCACAGGGCTTCATATCTTTGGTGCTGGTCAATGGTTGCAGGACAAGCACGGCGCAAAGTGCCGAATAAGCTGCATCTGTCGGTAGATGCCACGACGTTTTCCTTGGTGGCACATACGCTGACAGAGCTGAATGTGGATGGCCCGTCACAAGTTGCGCTCCTTGCTCGACCAGATTAAGGCACCAATAATCCAGGTAACGGCGGATGGTGCCTATGATGGGGTGCCAGCGTATGCGGAAATCGCACAACAGAACAGCCAGATACGGGTAGTTATCCCGACGCAATCAACGGGAGTCCCCGACAGCACTGACCCAGCCAGAGAAACCGGCACCTGGCGTGTATCCTCCATTCCGCACCTAATTCAGGAATAAACCGCTTTATATTGTGCGCCTAATAAACTCAAAAGCTCATGGTGGTAAGATTGCATTCCTGTCACCATTTTATGTTCTTGAAATTCAAAGGTGTTGATCCCT
>NZ_CAWNWY010000022.1:0-87422 GCF_963878365.1 Photorhabdus sp. HUG-39
GGGGTAAACCGGCTTCATGACAAAAAGCGGCGATAAGGCCAAGATGATCGAGACGTTTAATGGCAGGTATGGGTGTGGACATATTCGTTTTCCGGCAAATAAAAGTAATAGATCAAAATTGGCGATTACCGTCAACCCCACCGATGTCATCAATACAAAAAACCTGTGTAAGATCACATTATTTTTAAATCAGAAATACGGTGCGGAATGACGGCTTCAAGTGAACTCTTTTCGGAAAGAAAAATTTGAGGAGAGGATTCTTAACGTGGCGGCAAGTTCCATTTGGTGAATGGAATTCGATTAAAACAGAGCACCAAGTAAAAATTGGCACGTTATCAACAAGTTGAAATGCCCTCCAAAAAGGAGGGCATTTAATTAGCTAACGTGTTGTAAGAATTACTTCTTATCACCACCAAAACCGGCATTCAACAGTTCTGCCAAGTTCGCAGTAGCCTCATCAACACTCACTTGTGGTGCCTCAGCAGGCTCATTCAACTGGCGACGACGTATGCGCTCCTGATGGTAAGCATAACCCGTACCAGCAGGGATCAGACGACCGACGATGACGTTTTCTTTCAAGCCACGCAGCTCATCACGTTTACCCGCAACCGCAGCCTCAGTCAGCACGCGGGTCGTTTCCTGGAACGATGCCGCAGAGATGAAGGATTCAGTCGCCAGAGACGCTTTGGTGATACCCAACAGGTCACGGCCATAAGTTGCAGGCACTTTACCTTCTTGCTCCAGCTTACGGTTTGCTACTTTAACGCGGGCATATTCAACCTGTTCGCCTTCCAAGAACTCGGAACTACCTGTACTTTCAATGGTTGCTTTACGCAGCATCTGACGAACGATAACCTCAATGTGTTTATCGTTAATCTTAACCCCTTGCAGGCGGTAAACTTCCTGAACTTCGTTGGTGATGTAACGGGTAACCGCATGAACACCACGCAGGCGCAAGATGTCGTGTGGAGACTCTGGACCATCAGAGATCACGTCACCACGTTCAACCACTTCACCTTCGAACACGTTGAGCTGACGCCATTTAGGGATCATCTCTTCGTAAGCATCACCACCATCTAATGGGGAGATAACCAAACGGCGTTTGCCTTTAGTTTCTTTACCAAAGGAGACAATACCGCTGACTTCAGCCAGGATAGCTGGCTCTTTCGGACGACGTGCTTCGAACAAGTCAGCAACACGTGGCAGACCACCGGTAATATCTTTCGTACCGCCGGATTCCTGAGGAATACGCGCTAAGGTGTCACCCGCAGAGATGCTGATGCCATCGTCTAGCTGAACAATCGCTTTGCCCGGCAGGAAATATTGAGCAGGCATATCAGTACCTGGGATCAAGACATCGTCACCCTTGGCATCAACGATTTTCAGTGCCGGACGCAAGTCTTTACCACTACCGGTACGCTCTGCACTATCCAGAACAACCAGTGAAGACAGGCCCGTCAGCTCATCCGTCTGACGGGTAATGGTCTGGCCATCTACCATGTCAGCAAAACGGATGATACCTGATACTTCACTGACAACTGGCATGGTGTGTGGGTCCCAGTTAGCAACGGTTTCACCGCCATTAACTGTTTCGCCATCACCTTTACCCAGTACCGCACCGTAAGGCACTTTATAGCTTTCTTTAGTACGACCAAATTCGTCGATCAAACACAGTTCAGTGTTACGGGAAGTAATCACCAGTTTACCTGCGGAGTTGGTCACGGATTTAGCGTTAAACAGTTTCAGGCTACCTTTATTACGCACCTGAATGCTGGATTCCGCTGCCGCACGGGATGCCGCACCACCGATATGGAACGTACGCATCGTCAACTGTGTACCCGGCTCACCGATGGACTGAGCCGCAATAACACCAACCGCCTCACCTTTATTGATAATGTGTCCGCGAGCAAGGTCACGACCATAGCAGTTAGCACAAACACCGAAGTCAGTTTCACAACTTACAACAGAACGTACTTTAATGCTGTCAACAGAGCTCTCTTCTAACAGATCACACCATTTTTCATTCAACAGGGTGTTACGTGGAAGCAGAATGTCAGCAGTACCCGGTTTCAGAACATCTTCCGCCGTCACACGACCCAATACACGCTCGCGCAGCGGTTCTTTAACATCACCACCTTCAATAACCGGCGTCATCAGAATACCGTCGTGCGTACCACAGTCATCTTCTGTAACAACCAAGTCTTGCGCCACGTCAACCAGACGACGAGTCAGGTAACCAGAGTTCGCCGTTTTCAGTGCGGTATCCGCCAAACCTTTACGAGCACCATGGGTTGAAATGAAGTACTGGAGTACGTTCAAACCTTCACGGAAGTTCGCCGTAATTGGGGTTTCGATGATGGAACCGTCTGGCTTAGCCATCAAGCCACGCATACCCGCCAACTGACGGATCTGAGCGGCAGAACCACGCGCACCGGAGTCAGCCATCATAAAGATGCTGTTGAAGGAAACTTGTTGTTCTTCCTCACCATCACGGTTAATGACTGTTTCGGTAGACAGGTTTTCCATCATGGCCTTAGCAACACGCTCGTTTGCCGCAGCCCAGATATCGATAACTTTGTTATACCGTTCGCCAGCTGTTACCAGACCAGACTGGAACTGTTCCTGAATTTCAGCAACTTCCGCTTCTGCTTCCATAATGATCCCAGCTTTTTTCTCTGGGATAACCATGTCATCAATACCAACAGATGCACCTGAACGTGCAGCGTAGGCAAAACCGGTGTACATGATCTGGTCAGCGAAGATAACCGTTGGTTTCAGGCCCATCACACGGTAACAAGTGTTCAACATCCTAGAGATAGCTTTTTTACCCAATGGTTGGTTAACCAGAGAGTAAGGCAGACCTCTTGGTACAATCATCCACAGGATTGCACGACCAATGGTTGTATCAACCAGACCCGTGCTGGTTGTGACATTACCTTCACCATCTCTCACTTCTTCAGAGATACGGACTTTAACGCGGGCATGCAGAGAAGCCAGACCTGCACGATATACGCGTTCTGCTTCTTTAGGCCCGGTCAATACCATGCCTTCGCCTTTAGCGTTAACACAGTCACGGGTCATGTAGTATAGACCCAGAACAACGTCCTGAGATGGAACGATGATTGGCTCACCACTCGCTGGAGACAAGATGTTGTTAGTAGACATCATCAGCGCACGCGCTTCTAACTGGGCTTCCAGTGTCAGCGGTACGTGAACAGCCATCTGGTCACCGTCGAAGTCGGCGTTATATGCCGCACACACCAGTGGGTGCAACTGAATCGCTTTACCTTCGATCAGAACCGGTTCGAATGCCTGAATACCCAAACGGTGAAGTGTCGGTGCACGGTTCAGCAGAACCGGGTGTTCACGAATGACTTCATCCAAGATATCCCATACCACCGCCTCTTCACGCTCAACCATCTTTTTGGCTGCTTTAATCGTAGTCGCTAAACCACGCAGTTCCAGCTTGCCATAGATGAATGGCTTAAACAGCTCCAGTGCCATCTTCTTAGGCAGACCACACTGATGCAGACGCAGGTAAGGACCTACAGTAATTACGGAACGACCGGAATAGTCAACTCGTTTACCCAACAGGTTCTGACGGAAACGACCTTGTTTACCCTTGATCATATCAGCCAAGGATTTCAGCGGACGCTTGTTAGAACCAGTAATGGCACGACCACGACGACCGTTATCCAGCAAAGCATCGACCGCTTCCTGCAACATACGTTTTTCGTTGCGAACAATGATATCTGGCGCAGCCAGATCCAACAGGCGCTTCAAACGGTTGTTACGGTTAATAACACGACGATAGAGATCGTTCAGATCCGAAGTGGCAAAACGGCCGCCATCCAGTGGAACCAATGGACGTAAATCCGGTGGCAGAACTGGCAGAACCGTCAGAACCATCCATTCTGGTTTGTTGCCAGACTGAATAAAGGCTTCCAACAGTTTAATACGTTTGGTCAGCTTTTTACGTTTAGTTTCAGAGTTAGTTTCGTTTAACTCTTCACGCAACGTTTCACACTCATTTTCCAGATCGAGATTTTTCAGCAAAGACTGGATAGCTTCCGCTCCCATCTTCGCATCGAATTCATCACCAAACTCTTCCAGTGCATCCAAGTATTGCTCTTCTGTCAGGATCTGACTGCGTTCCAAGCTGGTCATCCCGCCTTCTACAACCACATAGGATTCGAAGTACAGTACACGCTCAATATCACGCAGTGGCATATCCAGCAACAAACCGATGCGAGATGGCAATGATTTCAAGAACCAAATGTGTGCCGTTGGAGAAGCCAGTTCAATGTGACCCATACGTTCACGACGAACTTTAGTTTGGGTAACTTCTACACCACACTTCTCACAAATTACGCCACGGTGTTTCAAGCGCTTATATTTACCACACAAGCACTCATAGTCCTTTACTGGTCCGAAAATACGGGCACAGAAAAGGCCGTCACGCTCAGGTTTGAACGTACGGTAGTTAATAGTTTCCGGCTTTTTCACTTCACCGAATGACCACGAACGGATCATATCTGGCGAGGCCAGAGCAATTTTGATCGCATCAAACTCTTCGGTCTTAGTTTGCGCTTTCAGAAACTTCAATAAGTCTTTCACGAAATGGCTCCTGTCGGAGTTAGACCTGTCAGGAGAGCAGCACATGCCGCTCTCCCCTATGACCAGTGCAACCACTGGCTGGTAAACTGCCCATCATATCCATTCAAGGCAGTACCAGCGGGAATACGATTTATTCGTCTTCCAGCTCGATGTTGATACCCAGAGAGCGGATCTCTTTTAACAATACGTTGAAGGATTCCGGCATACCTGGCTCCATCTGGTGGTTGCCATCCACGATGTTTTTATACATCTTGGTACGGCCGTTAACATCGTCGGACTTGACGGTGAGCATTTCCTGCAAGGTGTACGCGGCACCATATGCTTCCAATGCCCACACTTCCATCTCACCGAAACGTTGACCACCGAACTGTGCCTTACCACCCAGCGGTTGCTGAGTAACCAGGCTGTACGAACCGGTTGAACGGGCATGCATTTTGTCATCCACCAAGTGGTTCAGCTTCAGCATATACATGTAGCCAACAGTAACCTGACGCTCAAATTGCTCACCGGTACGGCCATCAAACAGGGTAATTTGACCAGAAGTTGGCAAGTCACCCAGTTTCAGCAGCTCTTTAATTTCTTTCTCTTTCGCACCATCAAACACAGGTGTCGCAATTGGCATACCTTTTTTCAGGTTTTCTGCCAAACGCATAACTTCTTCATCAGAGAAAGTGCTCAGATCAACTTTCTGACGGGTTTCATCACCCAGGTCATAAGCTTTCTGGATAAATTCACGCAGTTTGGCAACTTCCTGCTGCTGTTTCAGCATCGCATTGATCTTGTCGCCAATACCTTTCGCCGCCATACCCAGATGCGTTTCCAAGATCTGACCAATGTTCATACGTGATGGTACGCCCAATGGGTTCAGTACGATATCTACCGGAGTGCCGTTTTCATCGTAAGGCATATCTTCGATTGGGTTGATCTTGGAGATAACACCCTTGTTACCGTGGCGACCTGCCATCTTATCACCAGGCTGAATCTGACGTTTAACCGCCAGATAAACTTTGACGATTTTCAGCACACCCGGCGCCAAATCATCACCTTGAGTGATCTTACGGCGTTTAGCATCCAGTTTTTTCTCGAACTCAGTTTTGAGTTCGTCATACTGTTCAGCCAACTGCTCCAACTGATTCTGTTTCTCTTCATCAGCCAAGCCCAGCTCTAACCAACGCTCACGAGGCAGTTTATCCAGTTTCTCAGCTTCGATACCGCCAGAAATCAAAACAGAACGGATACGTGCAAACAGGCCAGCTTCAAAGATTTGCAACTCTTCTGTCAGGTCTTTCTTCGCCTGACGCAGTTGCATCTCTTCGATTTCCAAAGCACGCTTATCTTTTTCTACGCCATCACGGGTAAATACCTGTACGTCGATAACCGTACCGGATACGCCATTTGGTACGCGCAGAGAAGAGTCTTTAACATCAGACGCTTTCTCACCGAAAATAGCACGCAGCAATTTTTCTTCTGGCGTTAGCTGAGTTTCACCTTTAGGTGTCACTTTACCCACCAGAATGTCACCGCCGGTCACTTCTGCGCCAATATAAACAATACCGGACTCATCCAGTTTGGAGAGCGCAGCCTCACCCACGTTAGGGATGTCAGCCGTGATCTCTTCAGGCCCTAATTTGGTATCACGAGATACGCAAGCCAGTTCCTGGATATGAATGGTTGTAAAGCGATCTTCCTGGACGACACGCTCAGAAACTAAGATGGAGTCCTCGAAGTTATAACCATTCCACGGCATGAACGCTACGCGCATGTTCTGACCGAGCGCGAGTTCACCCAAGTCAGTAGATGGCCCATCAGCCAGTACATCGCCGCGTTCCACAGGTTCACCCAGAGAGACACATGGCATTTGGTTAATACAGGTGTTCTGGTTAGAACGGGTATATTTCGTCAGGTTATAAATATCAATACCTGCTTCACCCGGATACATTTCATCTTCGTTTACTTTGATAACGATACGAGATGCATCGACGTACTGAACTACACCACCGCGCTTAGCAACAGAAGTTACACCTGAGTCAACCGCTACTGCACGTTCCATACCTGTACCAACTAACGGCTTATCAGCACGCAGAGTAGGTACAGCCTGACGTTGCATGTTTGCACCCATCAATGCACGGTTTGCGTCATCGTGTTCCAAGAATGGGATCAAGGAAGCACCAACGGAAACCACCTGCTGAGTGGAAACGTCCATATATTCAACCTGCTCACGGTTAAATAAGCTGGATTCCCCATAACTACGACAAGTTATCAAATCTTCAACGAAGTGACCTTCATCATCTAATACGGTGTTCGCCTGTGCGATAACGAAGTTACCTTCTTCAATCGCAGACAGATAGTGAATTTCATCAGTAACAACACCATCACGAACCAGACGATACGGGGTTTCAAGGAAACCATACTCGTTAGTCTGCGCATAAACAGACAATGAGTTAATCAGACCGATGTTCGGACCTTCAGGGGTTTCGATTGGACATACACGGCCATAGTGAGTTGGGTGTACGTCACGCACTTCGAAGCCAGCACGCTCACGGGTTAAACCACCTGGACCCAATGCAGAGATACGGCGTTTGTGAGTGATTTCAGAAAGTGGGTTGTTTTGGTCCATAAACTGAGACAGTTGGCTGGAACCAAAGAATTCTTTCACCGCGGCTGAAATCGGCTTAGCGTTGATCATGTCTTGAGGCATCAGTGTATCCAGATCACCCAAGGACAGACGCTCTTTAACCGCACGCTCAACACGTACCAGACCAACACGGAACTGGTTTTCTGCCATCTCGCCAACAGAACGGATACGACGGTTACCTAAGTGGTCGATATCGTCGACTTCACCTTTACCATTGCGGATATCAATCAGTTTCTTCATGACATCGATGATGTCATCTTTACTCAGAATACCTGAGCCTTCAACTTCTTCCCGGCCCAATGAGCGGTTGAATTTCATACGACCAACCGCAGAAAGATCATAACGATCTTCTGAGAAGAACAGATTTTCAAACAGATTTTCTGCCGCTTCACGGGTTGGTGGTTCACCAGGACGCATCATGCGATAAATCTCAACCAAAGCACTCAAACGGTCATTGGTTGGATCAACACGAAGTGTCTCGGAAATATATGCACCGTGATCTAAATCGTTGGTGAACAATGTTTCGATAGATTTGTGACCAGACTGGCTCAAACGTGCCAACAGATCTAAAGAGAGCTCCATGTTAGCAGCACAGATAATTTCACCTGTATTGACATCAATGTAGTCTCTTGCAACAACTTTACCCGCAATATATTCAACAGGAACCTCAATACGGTTCACTTCGTCTTTTTCCAACTGACGGATATGACGTGCGGTAATACGACGGCCTTTTTCAACATAAACCTTGCCGTTTGCTTCAATATCAAAAGAAGCAGTTTCACCACGCAAACGTTCTGGTACCAGAGTCATTTGCAATCTGTTGTCACGAATTTCGAAAATCGTTTTACTGAAGAACAGGTTCAAGATCTCTTCAGTGCTGTAATTCATTGCACGCAGAATAATCGTTGCCGGCAATTTACGACGGCGGTCAATGCGCACAAACAGATTATCTTTTGGATCGAATTCGAAATCTAACCAAGAACCACGGTAAGGAATAATACGTGCGTTATACAGTACTTTACCGGATGAGTGAGTTTTACCCTTATCGCTGTCAAAGAATACACCAGGACTACGATGCAACTGGGAGACAATAACCCGCTCAGTACCATTGATAACAAAAGTACCGTTGTCAGTCATGAGCGGAATTTCACCCATGTAGACTTCTTGCTCTTTGATATCTTTGACCGTGCCTTCCGGTGCTTCACGTTCATAGATAACCAGACGCAGCTTAACGCGCAGAGGTGCAGAATAAGTTACACCTCGAATCTGGCACTCTTTAACATCAAACACTGGCTCACCAAGACGGTAGCTAACGTATTGCAGCTCCGAACTGCCGCTGTAGCTCTGAATTGGGAATACAGAACGGAATGCCGCTTCTAAACCATTCTGGCCTTCTGGATCTTGCTCGATAAACTTCTGGAACGAGTCAAGTTGGATAGAAAGGAGATAGGGTACATCCAACACTTGTGGACGCTTACCAAAATCCTTACGAATACGTTTTTTCTCGGTATAGGAGTAAACCATAGGGTTCCTCAGCTCGCTGATCAGTGACCCACTCTGCCCGCCCTAAAGGACAGCGCTTTACAACACTGTTTTTTCGAACAGAAAATTGAATTATTTTCCGTAATACCCATTACTATTACTCTTAAATCATTTCATTGCGTTGCGTTACATTACTACCGAGCTACCCGAGTGGATCGTAGCTGAAAACGCAGTATATTAAGTCGTCAATAGGAAAAAGTATTTGGGGGTTAATTAACAGCCAAACAGTGGAAATGCTGCTAATGCCCTACAGCGCAAAAAGGCTGGTGATTAAAAAATCACCAGCCATCAGCCTTTAAAGTCAGGCTGCTAACTTAAAACTGAACTTACTTAACCTCAACAGAAGCACCAGCTTCTTCCAGAGATTTTTTCAGTGCTTCAGCATCATCTTTGCTGATGGCTTCTTTCAGTACAGCTGGAGCGCTTTCAACCAGATCTTTAGCTTCTTTCAGACCCAGGCCAGTTGCGCCACGTACTGCTTTGATAACAGCAACTTTGTTACCGCCAATAGCAGACAGAACAACGTCAAACTCAGTTTGTTCTTCAACAGCTTCAGCAGCACCGCCAGCAGCAACAGCTACCGCCGCAGCAGCAGAAACGCCGAATTTGTCTTCCATTGCAGTGATCAGTTCAACAACATCCATAACGGACATGGCTGCAACTGCGTCCAGAATTTGTTCTTTATTGATAGACATAACAAGTGTTCCTAAAATTCAGAAATAATTTATACGTTAAAAAGCAACGAAGGAAATCGGCAATTAAGCTACTTCTTTCTGCTCGCGTGACTCGCGTAACGCAGCCAGAGTACGAACCAGTTTGCCTGCAACGGCTTCTTTCATGGTTGACATCAGGCGTGCGATTGCTTCTTCGTAAGTCGGGAGTGTTGCCAAACGGTCAATATTGGCCGCAGGAATAAACTCACCTTCAAAGGCTGCTGCTTTAATCTCGAATGCTGGATTCGCTTTCGCGAACTCTTTGAACAGACGAGCAGCTGCGCCCGGGTGTTCGTTAGAGAAAGCAATCAAGGTTGGACCAACAAACGCTTCTTTCAGGCACTCATAGGCAGTACCTTCAACAGCACGGCAGATCAACGTGTTACGAACAACACGAATGTAAACGCCAGCTTCGCGACCTGCTTTACGCAGTTCAGTCATTTTATCTACAGTAACGCCACGGGAATCCGCAACAACCGCAGACAGCGCGCCTTTGGCAACTTCGCTGACTTCAGCAACAATCGCTTGTTTGTCTTGAAGATTTAGTGCCATTAGCTTCTTGCTCCTGGATTAACCGGGAAGAACCCGGAACTCACATCGCTCATAACACCATAAAGGGGCCTGAGCTCTAAAACACGGTGAGCAGAATCCAGAAATAAATTTCATTTGGCTCTGTCACCGTCTACGCAGGAATATTAAGTAATTACTTACACCTGCGGTCTTGGACGGGGCTTGGATTAGGCCAAGCTCCAACCGAAAATTTTTTATTTAGCTAATAAAAAACTTACTAGCCAAACATAAGGCGCCAAATTTTAGACAAATCTGACGCCAAGGTAAAGCGATAATCACAATCACATTCAGCTAAAATTAAGCTGAAGCATTCAGACCAGACTGGTCAATCGCAACACCTGCGCCCATGGTAGTGGACAAGCTAACTTTCTTAATATAAATACCCTTAGCAGAAGATGGTTTGGCTTTTTTCAGCGCAACCAGCAGAGCTTCCAGGTTTTCTTTCAATTTGTCAGCGTCGAAGTTAACTTTACCAATGGTGGTGTGGATAATGCCGTTTTTATCGTTACGGTAACGAACCTGACCCGCTTTAGCATTCTGAACAGCTTCAGCAACGTTAGGCGTTACAGTACCCACTTTAGGGTTTGGCATCAAACCACGAGGACCCAGGATTTGACCTAATTGGCCAACAACACGCATTGCATCTGGAGAAGCGATAACAACGTCAAAGTTCATTTCGCCTTTTTTAACCAGTTCAGCCAGATCTTCCATACCTACCAATTCAGCGCCCGCTGCTTTAGCAGCTTCCGCATTTGCGCCTTGGGTAAATACAGCTACGCGAACGGAACGGCCAGTACCATGAGGCAGTACCGTTGCACCACGCACGTTCTGGTCAGATTTACGAGCGTCGATGCCGAGATTAACAGCAACATCAACGCTTTCTACGAATTTAGCGGTAGCCAGCTCTTTCAGCAGAACAACAGCTTCGTTAATGTCATACTGCTTAGTTGAATCCATTTTTTCACGGATTGTGCGCATGCGCTTGGTCAGTTTAGCCATCGATTAACCCTCCACTACCAGGCCCATGGAACGAGCAGTACCTTCAATTGAACGCATCATTGCGTCAACACTAGCACCGGTCATATCCGCAGCTTTAGTTTCAGCAATTTCACGAATCTGTGCGCTGGTCACTTTACCAACTTTATCTTTGTTCGGTTTGCCGGAACCCGATTTAATGCCCGCAGCTTTCTTCAGCAGAACAGCCGCTGGTGGGGTTTTAGTAACGAAAGTGAAGGAACGATCAGAATAAACAGTGATCACAACAGGAATTGGCAGACCTTTTTCAATGCTATCAGTTTTAGCATTGAACGCCTTACAGAATTCCATGATGTTAACACCCTGCTGACCCAGAGCAGGACCTACTGGAGGGCTTGGGTTAGCCATACCAGCTGCAACCTGCAACTTGACATAGGCCTGTACTTTCTTAGCCATTGATAATTTTCCTCTATGTGGGTGGTATCGCCTTTAATTTAAAAGGCTCCCCTGTCATTTCAGCCCCGCCTTATCCAGGCCAGACTACTAAAAAACAAAAGGCGCGGAATTGTATGTTAATTTCTCACCTATTGCAAGCCAGCAAAAGATACGCTCGAAAATTACGCCTTCTCTACCTGGCTGAAATCCAGCTCAACCGGTGTCGCACGACCAAAGATAGAAACTGAAACTTTCAGGCGGCTCTTCTCGTAATCGACTTCTTCCACAACACCATTGAAGTCTGCGAATGGACCATCGCTGACACGAACCATTTCGCCTGGTTCGAACAATGTTTTTGGCCGTGGTTTATCACCAACCTGCTGAAGGCGATTCATAATCGCATCAACTTCTTTATCACTGATTGGTGCCGGACGGTCAGATGTACCACCGATAAAACCCATGACGCGTGGTACGCTGCGAACGAGATGCCATGTTGCATCGTTCATGATCATTTGTACCAGCACATACCCAGGGAAGAATTTGCGTTCACTTTTGCGACGCTGACCGCTACGAATCTCAACAACTTCCTCTGTTGGCACCATCACTTCGCCAAAAGAATCTTCCATATCATGTAGTTTGATATGTTCACGTAAAGATTGTGCAACACGACCTTCAAACCCGGAAAATGCCTGTATAACATACCAACGTTTTTTTGGGGAATCTGACATCTTAGAACCTCAGGCCTGTAATAAGTGAAACTAAACGCACCAGGATACCGTCAAGACCCCAGAGGATCAAAGACATCAATGCAGTCACCGCCGCAACAATCAAAGTCGTGTGCAGCGCTTCCTGGCGAGTTGGCCAAATGACTTTGCGCATTTCAATGCGGGCTTCGCGAGCGAAAGCCAGTGTGGTTTTACCCTTTGCAGTCCAGAGCGCAGCCGCTCCCGCAAGAGCAACAATAACAACAACCGCCATCGCGCGTAGAGGAAGGCTATACTCCCGATAAAGGTAGTTTCCAACGATAGCAACCGTTAATAAGGCTGCCACTAATAGCCATTTCATTACTTCAAGACTACGCCTGCTTTCTTGAGCATCGCTATTCGTACTCATAAACCAACCTGTAACTATGATTTAAATAGATAGCCAGCTTGCCTCGCAAGAGCAAAACAAATCAGACCGAACCAAAAAATTTGAGTGATTGTATCTGACTTGGCGCCATAATTCAGTATGACATTGTATATCTGAGAGCGATATAGCCAATTCGTTGCATCAGAGCCTATCTCACCAATAATTAAAAACAACTATTGATGAGATAGGTTCTTATTAAGACAACGTACAAAAAGGGCATCGGTTGATGCCCTTTTTGTGTAATCACATCAAAAAATTAAGCGATAACTTTAGCAACAACACCAGCACCTACTGTACGGCCGCCTTCACGGATAGCAAAGCGCAGACCCTGGTCCATTGCGATTGGGGCAATCAGGGTAACTACCATCTGAATGTTATCACCTGGCATCACCATTTCCACGCCTTCTGGCAGCTCAATAGTTCCGGTCACGTCAGTTGTACGGAAGTAGAACTGTGGACGGTAGCCTTTGAAGAATGGCGTATGACGGCCACCTTCGTCTTTGCTCAGAATATAAACTTCTGATTCGAAAGTGGTGTGTGGCTTGATTGAACCTGGTTTTGCCAGTACCTGACCACGTTCGATTTCGTCACGTTTTGTACCACGCAGCAGAACACCGACGTTCTCACCCGCACGACCTTCGTCCAGCAGTTTGCGGAACATTTCTACACCAGTACAAGTGGTTTTAGTGGTATCTTTGATACCCACGATTTCAACTTCTTCGCCCACTTTAACGATACCGCGCTCTACACGACCGGTGACAACCGTACCACGGCCAGAGATAGAGAACACGTCTTCGATTGGCAGCAGGAATGGCTGGTCGATTGCACGCTCTGGTTCTGGGATGTAGCTGTCCAGGGCTTCTGCTAGTTCGATGATTTTTGCTTCCCACTCTGCATCACCTTCCAGTGCTTTCAGCGCGGAACCACGGATAACTGGCGTGTCATCACCAGGGAAATCATACTGAGACAGCAGCTCACGCACTTCCATCTCAACCAGTTCCAGCAGCTCTTCGTCGTCTACCATGTCACATTTGTTCAGGAACACGATGATGTAAGGAACGCCTACCTGACGGCCTAACAGAATGTGCTCACGCGTCTGTGGCATCGGACCGTCAGTCGCGGCAACTACCAAGATTGCGCCGTCCATCTGAGCCGCACCGGTGATCATGTTTTTCACATAGTCGGCGTGGCCTGGGCAGTCAACGTGCGCATAGTGGCGGCTTGGGGTATCGTATTCTACGTGAGAAGTAGAGATGGTGATACCACGCGCTTTTTCTTCTGGTGCATTATCAATTTGATCGAATGCACGAGCGTTACCACCGTAGGTTTTAGCCAATACAGTAGTGATAGCAGCAGTCAGGGTAGTTTTACCGTGGTCAACGTGACCGATAGTACCAACGTTAACGTGCGGTTTTGTACGTTCAAATTTTTCTTTAGACACGACTCTATTCCTTAATATCGCACCCTCATCATATTGGAGAGGGCGCTGAATCTAGATATTAAACCCGAAAAACTTATTTAGCTTTACGAGATTCGATAATAGCCTGAGCGACGTTGCTCGGCGCTTCATTGTACTTCAGGAACTCCATAGAGTAAGAAGCACGACCTTGGGTCTGAGAACGCAGGTCAGTAGCATAACCAAACATTTCAGATAATGGTACCTGAGCACGTACGATTTTACCGGTAGTCATATCTTCCATACCGTCAATCATACCACGGCGGCGGTTTAGGTCACCGATAACGTCACCCATGTAATCTTCTGGTGTTTCAACTTCAACTTTCATGATGGGTTCCAGCAGAGCTGGTTTCGCCTTCATAAAGCCTTCTTTGAAGCCCATAGAACCTGCGATTTTGAACGCCATTTCAGAAGAGTCCACTTCGTGGTAAGAGCCATCGAACAGTGCCACTTTAACGTCAACAATCGGGTAACCGGCCAGAACACCATTTTTCATTTGTTCCTGAATACCCTTATCTACTGCCGGGATATATTCTTTAGGAACAACACCACCAACGATTTCATTGGCGAATTCATAGCCTACGCCACCGGGTTCCATTGGTTCAATACGCAGCCATACGTGACCAAACTGACCACGACCACCAGACTGACGAACAAATTTACCTTCTTGCTCAACAGTAGAACGGATGGTTTCACGGTAAGCAACCTGAGGTTTACCGACGTTCGCTTCAACTTTGAACTCACGACGCATACGGTCAACCAGAACATCCAAGTGAAGCTCACCCATACCGGCGATAATAGTCTGACCAGATTCTTCATCGGTAGACACGCGGAATGATGGGTCTTCTTGAGCCAGACGACCTAAAGCGATACCCATTTTTTCCTGGTCAGCTTTAGTTTTTGGCTCAATAGCAACAGAAATGACTGGCTCTGGGAATTCCATACGCTCCAGGATAATTGGTGCGTTGATATCACACAGCGTATCACCGGTAGTCACATCTTTCAGGCCAATCGCAGCGGCGATGTCACCTGCACGAACTTCTTTAATTTCTTCACGTTTATTAGCATGCATCTGAACGATACGGCCAAAACGCTCTTTTCTGTCTTTCACTGGGTTAAGAACGGTATCACCGGAATTAACCACACCAGAGTAGACACGGAAGAAGGTCAAGTTACCAACGAACGGGTCAGTAGCGATTTTAAACGCCAGTGCCGAAAATGGTTCGTTGTCGTCAGAATGACGTTCTGCCGACGTATCTTTACCGTCTGGCAGAATACCTTTAATGGATTCAACATCCGTTGGTGCTGGTAGGTACTCAATAACTGCATCCAGCATTGCCTGAACACCTTTGTTCTTAAATGCAGAACCACAGGTAACCAGGATGATTTCGTTAGTCAGAACACGATGACGCAGACCAGCTTTGATCTCTTCTTCAGTCAGTTCTTCACCGCCAAGGTATTTTTCCATCAGCTCTTCTGATGCTTCCGCAGCGGCTTCAATCAAATTGCTACGCCATTCTTCCGCCAGATCCTGCATATCAGCTGGGATATCTTCGTAA
Source organism: Photorhabdus sp. HUG-39 (assembly GCF_963878365.1). Taxonomy (NCBI): domain Bacteria; kingdom Pseudomonadati; phylum Pseudomonadota; class Gammaproteobacteria; order Enterobacterales; family Morganellaceae; genus Photorhabdus; species Photorhabdus sp. HUG-39. The sequence continues at coordinate 15,634 of NZ_CAWNWY010000022.1, forward strand.
GTGAAGGTGGTTCCCTGATCTTCATCGTTCCAGTTGATGGCTTTCATTTTCACCAAGTCAACAACACCGGTGAACGCATCTTCTGCACCAATGGCTAATTGCAGAGGTACTGGGTTTGCCGCCAAGCGAGTTTTGAGCTGCTCAACAACGCGTAAGAAATTCGCTCCCATACGGTCCATTTTGTTAACGAACGCAATACGTGGAACTCTATATTTATTTGCCTGACGCCATACGGTTTCGGACTGTGGCTGAACACCACCAACCGCACAATAAACCATTACGGCACCGTCAAGAACACGCATGGAACGTTCTACTTCGATGGTGAAGTCAACGTGCCCTGGAGTGTCAATGATGTTGATACGGTGCGCATCAAACTGCTTAGCCATACCTGACCAGAAAGCAGTTGTTGCTGCGGAGGTGATGGTAATACCACGCTCCTGCTCCTGTTCCATCCAGTCCATAGTAGCAGCGCCATCATGAACTTCACCGATCTTATGGTTTACACCAGTGTAGAACAGAATACGTTCGGTAGTGGTGGTCTTACCGGCGTCGATGTGTGCACTGATACCGATGTTACGGTAGCGTGCAATGGGTGTTGTACGAGCCATTTGATTCCTCTATTCCTAGGACGTTCAATGTAAATCTGGGTGGCAGAACAGCCACCCAGGGCATCATCACTACGATGAGATTACCAACGGTAGTGTGCGAACGCCTTGTTAGCTTCTGCCATACGGTGAACGTCTTCACGTTTCTTAACAGCAGTGCCTTTATTCTCGGCTGCATCAGATAATTCGTTCGCCAGGCGCAGGGCCATAGATTTATCACCGCGTTTACGAGCAGCTTCAACGATCCAACGCATTGCTAACGCATTGCGACGAACCGGACGAACTTCAACTGGAACCTGATAAGTAGAACCACCAACACGGCGGGACTTAACTTCCACGGTTGGACGCACATTATCCAATGCAAGTTCAAACGCTTCCAGGTGCTCTTTACCAGAGCGCTGAGCCAGGGTCTCAAGCGCACTATATACAATTGCTTCCGCAGTAGATTTTTTACCATCTACCATCAGGATATTGACGAATTTGGCCAGTAATTCAGATCCAAACTTTGGATCTGGCAGAATTTTACGCTGACCAATTACACGACGACGTGGCATGGAAATACTCCGTTTCGAATTCAGGGTTGTCCAAAACTCTATGAGTTTATTTTGACATTAAGGTAAATAATGTTTGGCCTTACTTAACGGAGTACCATTAAGCTTTTGGCTTCTTCACACCGTACTTAGAGCGACCTTGTTTACGGTCTTTAACACCGGAACAGTCCAGTGCACCGCGAACAGTATGGTAACGCACACCTGGCAAGTCTTTAACACGACCGCCACGGATCAGAATTACGGAGTGTTCCTGCAAGTTGTGGCCTTCACCACCGATGTAAGAAGAAACTTCGTAACCGTTAGTCAAACGCACACGACATACTTTACGCAGTGCAGAGTTTGGTTTTTTAGGGGTGGTGGTATATACGCGAGTACATACGCCGCGCTTCTGCGGGCAAGCTTCCAGAGCAGGAACGTTGCTTTTTGCAACCTTCATGCTACGGGGTTTGCGCACCAGCTGGTTAATAGTTGCCATTATTAAAAAAACTCCTGGTTTTTTTGCTTCGTAAACACGGATTAAATCTCTTGTCTGCCTAACGGCAAAACACGAGGACGCGGAATTTTATGGCTGACTCGCCAAGGTGTCAAGAAATATACAGCTTTTTCTCAACTACCAGGCGAATTGTTGATGGTGTTTTACCGTCAGGTTAACAAAGTCAGTATAGTCGATCACTTGCACTTTGTCTGAAACCTGATCGCCCAATCCCCGCGCCTCAATATCTTCTTTTAGCGCATACAATGTAGCACCACGACTAATCAACGCCGGCAGATAGCAATTACCCTCAATACCTGCCAGTACACCATCCTGAATAAATAAGATGTCATCACCACTGGCAAGCAGCTTGGATATCACATTAAAATCACATTGATATGGCGATCGGCCAACAGTATATAGCATCTCATTGTCCTTCCAATAGCTCAGAATGTCAGCACAACATCATAGTCAACCAGTTTCTCACGGATCGTTTCTGCGGGTATCAGTTTCGCATCCAGAACAAAATGATTGACTGAGCTTAATCCACGCATAACAAGGTCTTCCTGGCACAAATAACATTCCTCAATATCGTACAAAGGCAACACCTTAAAAGTAGCGATATAGTTTCTGGAGAGAATTCTGTCAGGCTGCTGACCTGGTAATAGTTGAAACACACCGTCAGAAATAAAAAATACACCTATCTTTTCTGTTAATGCCGAAGTTGCCAGTAATGCATCTAGACCTTCTCTACCCCCTGCATCACCATGAGGTGCTTTAGTGAAGACAAAAGCAATTTTTTTCATTTTTGCCTCTCAGAATTGCACCACACGGTCACAAGTTAACATAGCTTCAGCCAGTGTTCCCAATCCGCTTAATTCAAACCCTTCAGCCAAGTTTGCTACCGGTAAATTCAACTCACTTGCCTGCTGAACATCAAGAATACCACGGCGAAGGGCAGCGGCAATACAAATGTGCATGCTAAACCGGTGCTCCGTTGCCATCATCTGCCATGCGCTAACCAAGTTAAACTCATCACTGGCTGGTGCAGTCAACTGATTGCCGTTATAAACCCCTTCCCGATAAAAAAATACAGTATTAAGTTTATGCCCCATCAAAATCAAAGCTTGCGCGAATTGGTAAGCACTGCTGGCTTGTTGGGTGCCATATGCAGGCCCCGTAACCAGCAGACAATAAGACAGCGAAGACATTACCGCTCAGGCCCTAAACATTCACCATTTTTAAACTGACGAATATAGAGATAAACAGTATGCTTAGAAATATTTAAACGCTCAGCAACCTGATTGATTGCATCTTTAATATCAAAAATACCTTTCTCATAGAGATTCAGAACCACCTGTCTGTTCTTGGCATTATTGGATACACTGCGATCAATATTAACTTCTTCGATAGTATACTCCAGCGTTTGCGCAACCAAATCATCCACGGATGAGGCAAAATTTACATTTGGTGCGACATCATGTGTTTCCTCTGGAATAAATGTCTGAATAATTTCAGAGAAAGGGACATCAAGATTCATATTGATGCACAAGAGGCCGATCACTCGGCGATTCCGGTTGCGGATCGCAATCGTGACTGACTTCATCAATGAACCGCTTTTCGCTCGGGTAAAATAGGCTTTGGATGCACTACAGTCTTCGTCTGTAATGTCATGTAACATACGCAGCGCAAGATCAGTAATAGGTGAACCTATTTTACGACCGGTATGTTCTCCGTTGGCTATTCTGACAGCTGAACATTTCAGATCTTCCAATGAATGAAGGACAATCTCACAATGCCCACCAATTAGCATAGCCAAGCCATCAACTGCGGCTTCATAAGACTTTAAAATTTCGTGGTCCGTTTCAGTAAACGGTTGGTTTTCCAGTAAATCGACATCACTGATATCACCAGATAATAACGGGTTAGACATTAAATACACCATCCTTCAATCGCAGACAACGTCTTGCTAAAAACACAACGTGATAAACCTATAAAAATTTCTTGTGAAAACTCAATTATTGCAGCTTAACAGAGATCCTAATCAAAGATCTTTGCATTCACATGAAATATTGACGTTAAAACCACATGACATCATCGTCAAGCCATTGCTACTCAGACATTTGGTCTCTATCACAGCTTTCAGTAACAAAAAACCGTTGACAGAATCTCTACCAACGGTTTTATCCATATTCATCAAAGATATTTAGCGAATATACCCGTTATCTTTCAAGTTGCCTCTTTGTTGGCTGCACTCGCGATGCATCTTAAAATCCATGGGGTATAGCTTACTTAGCTTTGGTCTCCGCTTTAACATCCAGCAACTCAATATCAAATACTAGTGTCGAATTTGCAGGAATACCGGGCAGATCCGCTTTACCATAGGCCAGCTCTGGTGGAATAACCAATTTAATTTTTCCACCTTTTTTCACATTCTGTAAACCTTCTGTCCAACCTGGGATAACGCTATCCAGGCGAATAGAAAGGGGTTCATTACGTTTATAGGAACTATCGAACTCTTTACCGTCAATCAATGTCCCCCGATAGTTCACAACTACCGTGTCGCTTGCCACAGGCTTCTTACCGCTGCCTTCCTTCTCTATTTTATATAAAAGGCCGGTTTTACTCTTAATGACCCCCTTTTCCTTAGCAAATTCTTCACGATATTTAACGCCTTTAGCTTCATTCTCTCTGGCTTCTTTTTCCATCTTAGCTTCAGCGGCAGATTTCACTTTACCTTCAAATGCACGCAGCGTATTTTCAATTTCGCTGTCAGTCAGTTTGCTCTTGTTATTAAAAGCATCCTGCACACCCGATAACAATTGATCTTTATCCAATGGGATACCCAGAGATTTCTGTTCTTTCAGGGTGTTTTGCATATAACGCCCTAAAGATGCGCCCAGAGCATAAGCATTTTGCTGATCTTCTGTTTTAAATGCGCTGTTCAATTCTGTGCTACTCTGACTATCTGCTTTAGCCGCCAGCACCTGAGGGGCACTGAAAGCCATCGCTAATGTGGTAGCAAGCAGGGTAATTTTAAACAATGATTTCATCTGTTTCTCCAATAGCTTTGGGGGATTTTACCGTCAGCAAAAGTTATGCAACCAAGTCACTATAACCGTCTACAGGAGCACAATACAATATTTGCCATTTTTTAGTGCCCCCAAGCTTATTAGGACAACATGAATGACAAGAGGTTTCATAACAACCGCATTTCACAGAATATTCTGGGCATAGTAGGCTACTCTTAATTAATATGAGGCATCTAACACGGGTAATACAGGACCTGAAACGGGAGAAAATCATGGATCTGTCAGAATTTGAGCAACGGCTTGAACATTTGGAAAGCCGAGTTGCCTTTCAGGAAATCACTATCGAAGAGTTGAACGAGGTGGTTACTGAACAACAAATGGAGATAGCTAAATTAAGGGAGCATTTGCGGTTGATGACAGAACAATTGAAAGCCACTCAACCCTCAATGGTCGCTTCACAGTCTGAAGAAACACCACCACCTCATTACTGATTTTGACTAAGTAAAACTATACACAGGGCAAGTAAGAGAAACCAACTATCCCAAGCTTGCCCCACTTTTTTGAATATTAAAGCTTGACAACCTGCTTTAATTTATCAGTGGCAACTCCCGCCACCGCAGCACCCATTCCCTTCATTATGGTGATGATGACCGTCGTCATCACCGTGACCACCGCAGCACCCTTCACCATGTTCGTGACCATGAGCACCATGAACATGACCATGAGCCAGTTCTTCTTCAGTCGCTTCACGGATGGCAATAACTTCAACATTGAATTTTAGATTCTGACCAGCCAGCATATGGTTACCATCAACCACAACATGCTCATCTTCAACTGCTGTAATTTCTACGGGTACTGGCCCCATATCGGTATCAGCCAGGAAACGCATGCCAACTTCCAGTTCATCAACACCAACAAAGACATCTTTTGGCACACGCTGAACCAGATTGTCATCATACTGACCATAGGCATCATCAGCCTGTACGCTGACATCAAAACTCTCACCCGCCTCACGGCCTTCTAGCGCCTTTTCCAAACCGCTGATCAATGAACCACGGCCATGCAGATAGTCCAACGGCGCACTCGCCGGTGACTCATCAACTAAAACACCATCTTCTGTTCTTACTTGATAAGCCAAGCTAACTACCAAATCTTTTACTACTTTCATGACATCTCCTACCCGTGGGTCTAAAAATTTTACCGATTGTAGCGGAATTTTCAGTCTCTGTACTCACTCGCGCTAATATTCACATAATTATTGTGGGGTAAAAATACCAATAACCTGCTCTTGCTTTCTAACATGAGGGGTCACTTTCTCATCAGTCTGGCGTTGTTGGTGACCACAATGGACACATTCCACCACATCCACCTGATCTTCTTGCCACATTGCCAGCGTGTCCTGAGAGTGACATTCTGGGCAGACAGCACCGGCAATAAATCTCTTACGGCTTATTGACATGATTTGCTCCGCTATTATTCATGTATTCATGCTCATTCCAACCATCTGGTTGGCGACGTTCATTCAGCATTTCCCGTTCGAATAGCTCTTCCAGTTCCCGTCGCGCCTCTTTTATACGAGATATGTGAGCCACATCACCCTGTAGCTGCGGCATAAGTTCTCTTAGCATCCGCATATCTAACCGCTGGAAATGTTGTTTTGCTCGATTAGCTTTATGCGGATGCATTCCCAATTCGACTAAGGCTTTACGCCCCAGTTCCAGGGCACTGGAGAAAGTTTCACGGGTGAAATTTTCTATTCCATTTTGTAGCAGTTCATGCGCTTCCAGGCGTCCTCTGGCTCGCGCCATAATATGCAGATTAGGGAAATGTTTCTGGCATAAATGAACGATCATCATGGTATCTTCCGGCTCATTACAGGTGATGACTATCGCTTTGGCTTTCTCCGCGCCTGCCGAACGTAGCAGCTCCAATTCAGCCGCATCACCATAATAAACTTTATAGCCATAACGCCGCATAGTACTCACAGCACTGACATCGCGTTCTAACACCGTTATACGGATTTTATTCACCATTAGAAGACGACCGATTACCTGTCCGAACCGGCCAAAACCCACTAAAATCACCTGCGGATCATCATCTTCTACAAAGGGCTGTTCATCTGTCTCATCTTTGGCATTATAACGGCGTGCCAGAATAGCATCTATCAATTGCATGACCAGCGGCGTTGTCATCATCGATATCGTCACCACGACCAGCAACAAAGCCATCTGCCCACTATTGAGCACATTCTGGCTCAGTGCAGCAGAAAACAGAACAAAGGCGAATTCTCCCCCCTGGCTGAGTACACCGGAAAATTGCAAGCAGGATGCCCCCCGTAAGCCAGCACTCATTGCGATAAGATACAGAACAATGCCTTTCACCATCACCAAAGCCAGCACACCAAGTAGTACTTCGGACAGATGTATCAGTAATACCCCTAGATTCAGAGACATACCGACCGAAATAAAAAACAACCCCAACAGCAATCCTTTGAACGGTTCTATGGAGATTTCCAGTTCATGGCGGTATTCACTATCCGCCAGTAATACTCCGGCGATAAAGGTTCCGAGTGCCATAGAAAAACCGAGCGCTTCCATAAATAGCGCTGAGCTGAGTACCACCAGTAACGCCGCCGCAGTAAATAACTCACGTACTCCAGCTCTGACGACCAAACGGAACAGCGGACGTAACAGATAACGGCCACCGAGCAACATGCCAGCAAAAGCAGCAATTTTTAACGCTATTCGATACCAGTCACCGGAGGCTGTTCCACCTGCCAACAACGGAATCAATGCCAAAGCCGGGATCACCGCCATATCTTGAAATAGCAAAACCGAGAAACCAAGCTGCCCGCCTTCATTGCGGTTCATGCCCTTCTCTTTCATGAGTTGCAGGGCCATTGCCGTTGAGGACATCGCCATACCGATACCACCAATAACCGCCGCTTGCCATGAAAAATCGGTCAGATATAACAACACAGCCAGCACACTCGCCGTGAAAATAACCTGAGCTGCACCAACACCAAAAATAGATCGTCTGAGTTGCCAGAGTTTAGCGGGGTTAAGTTCAAGGCCGATGATGAACATCAGGAAAACAATCCCTAACTCCGAGAAATGAAGAATATCATCAACATCCCTGATAAAACTCAACCCCCACGGACCCAAGACAATCCCTGCCAACAAATAACCTAATACTGCCCCAATCTTGCATTTCTGTGCGATTGGCACTGCTACAACGGCAGCAAATAAAAACAATACACCGGCGCTCAATTGCGCTGAATGCTCCATAACTTATAGCCCTCCTAATGATAATGGCGATTTGAGCCACTCACGATAAGCATTAGCATGGATGGCAAGAAGTTCAGGTTTTCGACGGCGTGCCCAATAAATAATAATGGGTGATAACCAATGCATACGGCACATCGCCGCAGTGAGTTCAAAAGAACGAAGGATCTCTTCCATTGAATAGAGATTATACCCATCAGCCTGGAAAGTGCCTTCCGGCTCCCCAGTAGTAATCACTGAACGCCAATATTTTCCCTGTAATGCCAACCCGGTAATACCACTGGCAAACCCCCGAGTCAGCACACGATCCATCCACTCCTTTAATAAAGCTGGACAACTGTAGGTATACAGTGGGTGTTGAAAGACAATCACCTGATGCTCTCGAAGTAGCTGTTGCTCATGATGAACATCAATAAAAAAATCTGGATAGGCTCCATATAAGTCGTGAACCGTAACATGCTCTAAACCTTGCACAGGTTGTAACAAAACACGATTTGCTACTGAATCCTGTGGCTCAGGATGGGCATACAGCAGCAGGACTTTAGGCGGCTGTAACATCGTTCCCTCCTCAAGAACGTGTCAGGACACGTATTTTCCGTTACCATGCATACGAAAGTTATAAAATAAGACACTTACTATCTGTTATTACTAATTTAACATATTCTATACAAACGATACTTATGATTGTTTTCTCTTTATTACAAATTCGTCGCGGAACTCGTGTTCTGCTGGACAATGCCAGCGCCACTATCAATCCCGGGCAGAAAGTTGGTCTGGTAGGGAAAAATGGCTGTGGTAAATCTACCCTACTTGCACTATTAAAAAATGAGCTTCAGGCTGAAACAGGCACATTCACTTTTCCCAGTAACTGGGCACTTTCCTGGGTGAATCAAGAAACGCCGGCACTGGAAACACCCGCTCTGGAATATGTCATTGATGGTGATCGTGAATTCCGTCAACTGGAACAACAACTGCGGATAGCCAATGAAAAAAATGACGGTAATCTGATTGCTCATCTGCATGGTCAATTAGACACGATTCAAGCCTGGACGATCCGTTCAAGAGCATCAAGTCTACTGCACGGTTTAGGTTTCTCTCAAGAGCAACTTGATCAACCTGTACGTGCATTTTCCGGTGGATGGCGCATGCGCCTCAATCTGGCTCAGGCACTACTCTGCCGTTCTGATTTGCTGTTACTTGATGAACCCACTAACCATCTTGATCTGGATGCGGTTATCTGGTTGGAAAAATGGCTGAAAAGCTACCCCGGAACATTAATCCTTATCTCCCATGATCGGGATTTTCTCGACCCGATTGCCGATAAGATCCTCCATATAGAACAACAATCTCTGTTTGAGTACAGCGGCAACTACTCCTCTTTTGAGCGCCAGCGCGCTACCAAACTGGCGCAACAACAAGCCCTTTATAAAAGTCAGCAAGAGAAAGTTGCCCATCTGCAAAGTTATATTGACCGTTTCCGTGCCAAGGCCAGCAAAGCCAAACAAGCTCAGAGCCGTATCAAGATGTTAGAACGGATGGAATTAATCGCTCCTGCCCATGTTGATAACCCATTTCATTTCAGTTTCCGTAAACCAGAAAGTCTGCCAAACCCACTCCTGAAAATGGAAAAAGTCAGCGCAGGCTACGGCGAACGGACCGTTTTAAATTCCATCAAACTGAATCTGGTTCCCGGCTCCCGCATTGGCCTGCTTGGTCGTAATGGCGCGGGTAAATCCACGTTGATTAAACTATTAGCTGGCGAACTGCAATCTCAGAGTGGAACCGTAGAATTAGCTAAAGGGATCAAACTGGGGTATTTCGCCCAACATCAACTGGAATATTTACGTGCTGATGAATCACCATTACAGCATTTAGTCCGCATTGCGCCACAAGAAACAGAACAGCAACTTAGAGATTATCTGGGCGGCTTTGGTTTCAAAGGCGATCAAGTGACTGACCCAAGTGGGCGTTTTTCCGGGGGAGAAAAAGCACGTTTAGTTTTGGCATTGATGGTCTGGCAACGCCCTAACCTCCTGTTACTTGATGAACCAACGAACCACCTCGACCTGGATATGCGTCAGGCCCTGACAGAAGCTTTGATCGACTTTGACGGTGCATTAGTTGTGGTTTCTCACGACCGACATCTATTACGTTCAACAACAGATGAGTTGTATCTGGTTCATGATGGCCGGGTAGAATCATTCAACGGCGATTTGGAAGATTATCAACAATGGCTGATAGATCAACAACGTCAACAAAATCAGCAAATACGTGAAAACAACGATAAGGAAAAAGAGACATCCAGCCAAAGTGCTCAGGAAAGAAAAGATCAAAAACGGCGTCAAGCTGACTTCCGTAACCAAACGCAGCCATTGCGTAAACAGCTGACTCATCTTGAAAACCAGATGGAGAAACTGGGTGGCGAATTGGTTGTACTAGAAAATCAACTTTTAGACAGCGCTATCTATGATAGCAGCCGTAAAGTCGAATTAACTGAACATCTGCAAAAACAAAATCAGACCAAATCAAAACTGGAAGAAATTGAATTAGCATGGATGGAAATTCAGGAACAACTTGAAAAAATAACGCAAGAGTTTGAAGGATAAATGATTTTACAAATTATCATTCAATAAAAAAATAAAGCGGAAAAAAATAATCCGCTTTATTTTTCGATAACTAAATAAATTAAAAAGCAATTATAATAAATAAAAAAATCAGTATCCTATGATATTCATAATTATCATTGCCTAATGAAAAATCCTCATTAGCGCAACATTAATGAGGATTTCTTATCATTAGATGACATTTTTTTGTTGTAAAAGAAATAATTTCTCATATCACAACACATTTTATAGAAAGAAAGTACTAACTGAGTCCTTTTGAAGGAATTTCCCATATATTGAAGAACCGTTTTACATTGCTTGCTGTGTAAATAACAGTATGAGATATATTGCGGTGACCGAGATAATCCTGAATAAGGCGTGTATCTCTTCCCAAATCAGCAAGAGCATAGCCGCAGGCATGTCTTAACATATGTGGATGTGGTGAAATATCGACTAATGCTTGTCTGCCATAACGTTTTAACAAACTATAAACCTGATAGCGTGAAATCGCGCCTGATTTTTGTGATAAAAAAACCCACGATGTGTCTGATTCTCTCCAGCTCTTACGGATATTAATCCATTGATTTAACGCATTAAGTTCTTCAGGCACCAATGGATGTGTTGTTGATAGTCCCCCTTTTAATCGCCTTACGTGAATAATTCCCGAGCTAAGATCAAGATCGGATAGTGTCAGATGACATAGCTCACTGACTCTAAACCCATGAATAAAACACATGAGTAACATGCAATAATCCCGCTCAGCATGACGCCCCTGACGTGCTTTTTCTAAAATCGCATCAATTTCATATCTGGTTAAGAACTTACGCTTCTTCATGAAAATAGTTCCTGTGAGATTTGGGCATATAGTTACTGATAGAGAATATTAATCTAAAGAACTATATCAATTAATAGAGATTTTATGGAATTACTGATCTAAAATTTCATTTATTTATCATAAGAAAGAAATAAGTTTTTTGATATATAAATATAAAATCATATATATCATTTAACAGTGATTTTTTGACAGAAAATATCAGGATGTAGAATTTTTATTAAAAATTAAGAAACTATTTTACAACAAAAAACCAAACAGAATGCACCAAACTGTTAATAGTTTTACACAAAACTATCACCTAGGTCAACTTTTATGCTCCTCCAGACTAAAAACATATAACCATTTGTAATATATGATTTTTTTAATATCTTTTTATTACTTTTAATATTTTATCAATATTATTTTGTAAAAAATCAGTTGGTTTGTTTGAACTTAATCAGATATCAATCAATCAGAAAGTTTATAAGTTTAAATTAATGTCTTTTTTGGATATTAATTCCAAAATATTACCTATTTTAGTATTTATAACTAAACAAAACAGTTTGGTGCATTTTGTTTGGTTTTAAAAAATGTTGATATGAGATTTTAAGACCCTTTTTGCATTGGATATCTGGTGTAGGAGCTGAAGTTCCACACTGCTACTTTTGTATGGTTTTATCCTTAAGTTAAGGAATTAATTCACATGAAATTGAATACATTAGTTATGGCTCTCGGATTGGGTGTAACCCTAACAGCAGGTTCTGTCAATGCACAGACCAAGCCACCCGCCAGTACTAAAAATACTAACCAAGGCCAAGGAAAAGTGACTTTTGAAGGTTCTATTATTGATGCGCCTTGTTCTATCCACCCCGGTGATGACGATCAGACTGTGAAGCTTGGGCAGATTTCCAACAAAGCACTGGCAGGAGGTGGTAAGTCCACGCCGGTTCCTTTTAATATCCGTTTACTAGACTGTGATGCTAACGGCTTAGAAAAGAAGATTGTAACGGCGACTTTCTCTGGGACACCATCTTCTGTGAATAAGGACCTACTGGCAATTGTTGGTTCGGCCTCTGGTGCGGCTATTGGTATCACCAACGATAACGCCAAACTTATCAAACTGGGACAACAGAGTTCACCCACAATCATCACCGATGGTTCCGATTCGACCATGCACTTCGCTGCTTTCTTACAGGGTGACGGGGCTTCTGCGACTATCGTTCCTGGTGATTTCACCGCTGTGGCTAACTTCACTCTGGCTTACCAATAAAGGTGGTGAAAGAAGCCTTTCTGTGCGTTGGAAAGTCTATCTGTTTCTCTTTCCCGCTGTGGCCTAGCCTTCAGGCTGACAGGGGAAACAGCGGGAAAGAGGGGTCCCTACAAGATTAGGGAAATGAATTTGCCGGTAAACCGAATTTTGGGGAGCGAGATGACTCTTCTTAGCCATCCAACCTGTTCTAAGATGTTACCTTCCCTGCTGACGTTGTTAGTGCTAACCAGCCTGATATTGTCATTTATGGCAACGGCTATCAACCAAGAGCACGGCCGCGTCAACATGCAAGGCTCCATCATTGATACACCGTGTACAATTGCTTTGGGCAATCAAGATCAGACCATCGACATATCATCTATTTTGGTCGGACAAATTATCCGCAGTGGTCACGGGCCGGTACGGCTTTTAAGTATACAGTTGATTAATTGTCTGTTGACTCCCGTATTACTGAATCGCCTGAGTAGGTCACACTTTCGAGTGACTTTTGATGGCGCGGCTGCTCGTAACGACTTGTTTAGCATGAATGGTGAGGAGAGTGGTGTGGGATTACAGATATCGGACAGTACAGGAGCGGTAGTTGTGCCAGGCAAACCAATGCCTGTAGAGGATCTGCAAATAGGCTCAATGCGGCTGGATTATACTTTGCGTCTGATAACAGCTCACCAAGTGTTACGCGCCGAGGCCCTCCACACCATGATACGTTTCAAACTGGATTATTTCTGATGAAAGGACCCATGCCATCGCTACTTTGTGGAGCGAGGGATAGCTCGGTGGCACTGTGTATCTTGTTGGCTCTTTGTGGCATGCAGGTGGTCAAGGCTGCCGATAGGGTGGAATTCAACACGGATGTTCTTGATGTCAAGGATCGGGCGCGTATTGACTTAAGTCAGTTTTCCCAGGCTGGCTACATTATGCAAGGTAGCTACCAGATGGTATTACGCTTGAATAAAAACGAATTGCCCGAGCAGACAGTGCAGTTCATTGCTCCTGATCATGATCCGAAAGGCAGTGAAGCGTGCCTGACGCTGAAGATGGTTGATCAACTGGGACTTAAAGCGGATGCAATCCATCAGCTTACTTGGTGGCATAACAGCCAGTGCCTAGAAATAGCTTCTCTGAAAGGTATGGAAGTTCGAGGTGACTTGGGCGCTGGGGCACTATACATCAGCATGCCGCAGGCTTACTTAGAATATACCGTGGAAAACTGGGATCCGCCGTCACGTTGGGATAATGGGATCTCCGGTATGTTATTTGACTACAGCGTCAATGCACAAGTGACAAATCAGTCAGGTGCAGGCAACCAAGCGCAATCTTTGAGCGGTAACGGAACAGTTGGGGCCAATTTGGGAGCTTGGCGTCTGCGGGCCGATTGGCAGGTGCAGTACAGCCATACTACGGGGCAGGTGGGAAGCGCCCAGCAAAGCTGGGAGTGGAGCCGCTACTACGCCTACCGTGTAATAGCCGCTCTGCGTGCCAAGCTGACGTTGGCGGAAGACTACCTCAACTCTGGGATATTTGACAGTTTCCGTTACATCGGAGCCAGTCTGATATCGGACGACAACATGCTGCCACCGAACCTGCGTGGTTATGCGCCGGAAGTGACTGGGGTGGCGAAAACCAATGCCAAGGTGACCATCAGTCAGCAAGGGCGTGTGATTTATGAAACTCAGGTGGCAGCAGGTCCTTTCAGTATTCAGGATCTGAATACTGCGGTGAATGGCAAGCTGGATGTGAAGGTACAGGAGCAGGATGGCAGCGTACAGACCCTCCAAGTGAATACCGCTAATGTACCCTATCTGACACGTCCAGGTATGGTTCGTTACAAGATTGCCGCCGGTAAACCATCAGACATTAAGCATCGCAGTAAGGGGCCGGGCTTTGCAACTGGAGAATTCTCTTGGGGGGTGAACAACGGTTGGTCGCTGTACGGAGGAGCTTTGCTGGCCAAGGGCTATAACGCTCTGGCTATCGGTATCGGCCGTGACTTGCTCGCGTTTGGTGCATTGTCATTTGATGTGACGCAGTCGCGAGCTCAGTTTCTGCATGATGACACCAAACAAGGAGGCTCGTATCGGGTTAGCTATTCTAAACGCTTTGATGAATACGATAGCCAGATAACATTTGCAGGTTACCGTTTCTCAGAACGTAACTTCATGAGCATGTCGCAGTATTTAGAGGCGCGTTATTACGGTGTCAATAATGGAAGAGGTAAAGAGTTCTATACCATTACGTTTAACAAACAGTTTAAGGAAATGGGGCTTAGTGTTTATCTGAACTACGGCCATCAGACCTACTGGGACCGTCCGAACAACGATACTTATAACCTGTCACTATCGCGTTATTTCGACATCGGACGTTTTAAAAACATTAGCCTGAGCCTAACGGCATATCGGACTCAATACAACGACACTAATGATGACGGTTTGTATCTGAGTATGGCTGTACCGTGGGGTGAAAATAGCACAATAACCTATGACGGTCAGCTTAGCCGTAATAGCAGTAATACTGTGGGTTACTATGACCGTATCGATGACAACAATACATATCGGATTAATGTTGGTAACGGTCAAGGCGGACGTAGTATTGGTAGTGGTTATTTCACCCATGAGGGGGATATAGCTAAGTTGACAGCGAATGCCAATTTCCGTGGAAGTGAATATAGCGCTATGGGGCTGTCACTTCAGGGGGGAATAACGGCGACGGTAGATGGGGCAGCGCTACACCGTATCAACATGATAGGGGGAACACGCATGATGATCGATGCTGATGGGATTGGTGGTGTACCAATACGCGGTTATGGCAGTGTGACCCATACCAACGTTTTTGGTAAAGCGGTGGTGAGTGATATCAACAGTTACTACCGCAGCAGCGTTAATGTGGACGTGAACCAACTGGCGGATAACGTGGATGCCACTCGCTCGGTGGTACAAGGCACGCTAACGGAAGGCGCTATTGGTTATCGCAAGTTTGGGATGATCGCCGGCGAGAAAGCGATGGCTATTATTAAGTTGACAGACGGTACGGCCCCTCCATTCGGCGCTGTCGTGACGAACGAACGTGAAATGCAAACTGGCATCGTGAATGATGAAGGAAGTGTGTGGTTAACCGGCATTAATCCAGGCGAGAACATGAGTGTGCATTGGGATGGTCGCATACAGTGTCTCATCACGTTACCGCAATCGCTTCTCGCCAACTTGATGAATAATCTGTTGTTACCTTGTCAGCGTGTTAAAGGGATTGGTGGTTCTTTCCAGAAGATTAATAAAAGTGTGGGGTGAATCAGTGGAAATGTTGCCTAAAGATAAGTACAACCGCATGAGTATGACAATGAAAAAAAACATAGCAGCTTCCGCTGTCATGTTAGCAGGTATTCTGGCTGTTCAGCAGGCTAATGCAGCTATTGCCCTCGATCGCACCCGCGCGGTGTTCAATGGGGAAGATAGATCAATGAGCCTTAGTATCAGTAACCAGAATAAAGAGTTGCCCTATCTTGCACAGGCTTGGATTGAGGACGAACATGGCAACAAGATTAACAATCCACTGACTGCGCTACCGCCACTTCAGAGAGTAGAGCCAGGAGCCAAAAGCCAAGTGAAGTTGCAAGTCACTCAGGGCATCAACATGTTGTCTCAGGATAAAGAGACGCTGTTCTATTTCAACCTCCGGGAAATTCCGCCGAAGTCCAACAAACCCAACACATTGCAGATTGCACTGCAAACACGTATCAAACTGTTTTATCGGCCAAAGGCTATTACTGTTGGCCGAACAGACCACGAAAATCCTTATCAGGAGAAATTGACGATGACTCGACAAGGGGATCACTATGTGGTTAACAATCCGACGCCGTACTACGTGACTATTGCATCAGCGTCATCCAGCCTAAACGGGGCAGCGGTATCCGGTTTTAATCCGATGATGATCCCACCAAAAGGCAGTGCTGTGTTGGGTGGCAGTGCGTCAGCAATGGGTAACAGTCCTGTACTGATTTTCATCAATGATTTCGGTGGTCGGCCAAAATTAGTGTTTGGTTGTAGTGGTGGCACTTGTACCGTGAAAAGTAGTAAAGCCGGTTGAGATGTTTGCTGAAATTGGGATAACTCAGTAAAGGAGGCATGTATGAACACCATCCTAAAGCCAGATCGAGATGGACTGATACCGTCCTTGTGTCGGCGTAACCGATTACATGTCCTTAAAGCGTTGTTGCTCTTGCTTTCGATAAGCTCAGTGTGTAATGCGAAGGATAAATTTGAATCCATTGTTCGTATAAAAGTGAATGTACTTAGAGAAGCTTGTGATATCCAGCCTGGAGATGATGCAATTACCGTGGACTTCGATACAGTGTTCGGAAAACACCTTTATCAAAATGAACGTAGTCATAGTAAAGCGTTTTCAATTCACCTCATAAACTGTGATGTGACAAGAGCTCGGGAGGTGAATATAAAATTTCTAGGTAAGGAAAATAATGAGCTTCCTGGGCTTTTGGCTTTTCAGCCGGGAAGTCAAGCATCAGGGGCAGCGGTTGGAATAGAATCTCTAGCTGGAGAACCTATTTCGATAAACAAGACTGTTAAAAAATACAGTTTAAATAATGGCAATGCCACGCTGGACTTTAAAGCCTACGTGCAAGGGGAACCTTCTGCTATCAGAAATCACTCAATAGTATTTGGTAAGTTCTCGGCTATTTCGACGTTTATGTTGGACTATGAGTGAAATGGAGGGAATATGAGGGGCTTTTTCTATCTTGTTTTTTTCATGACATTGGCTTGTGTTCCATTTATAGAGGTAAATGCAGGAGCCTTCGTTACGCCTATTGATATGTACCAAAGCGGTTCAGACACTCGTGTGGTTCTACAAGTAGTTGACTGGACGGAAAATGATACCGACCTAAACCCATGTTACGAATCTGTGTTTTGTTATGTTGGTCCAGATGTGAAATATCGTGATAAACCTGTATACCCGGGGATGTATGGTAGCTGTGTACTGGATAATCATTGTCTTAGAATCTCTCAATTTAAGACTAGGAAGGAGGTAGCCAGGGAGTACAAAAAAGCATTTCCGTTGCCATATCGAGCAGAGTTCCTTTTGCGATCCCCTGAGGCAGATTGTATAGGATTGTTTTATATTCGACACCAACCTAATCCACATAGTTCAGATGCACAGCAGTGGCCTGGTAGTGTTTGTGGCAAGGTGCCATCAGTCAAGCAATCTTGCAGTCTTTATTTGCCATCTGTAATTGATCATGGCAATTTGGGGCAAGAAAATCTCAACGGGAATAAGAAAACAATAACAGGAAATGTGCAGTGCGCATTGCCAGCTAACCTGACTTTATATACAAAATCCTCAACGGGTGAAAAGTTTATTTATTTAAATCCTGAAAAAACACTTTACTCCGATGTGGACATCAATGGCTCAAATGCTTGGAATGGTGTTCCAATAACAGTAAGTGGAAATAATCTCTATTCATTTTCTTTTTCATCCAGACTTCAATCATTGGGTAAAGTTGGTGCAGGTGCCTATTCGGGAGATGTTATTGTGATTATGGCTTTTAATTAGTTTTGATGCTAATGATGCTGGGGAGTAATAAGGTGAATAACGTGTTTGTTCTTAAACGTATATGTGTGATGTTGCAGGTTCGGAAAATAACAAGGCACTATATTGTATCTTATGGTTGTTATTTCTACCTACTATTAGCAGCTGCATTTCTTTTAACAGGATGTGCTCAAGAGCTCACACCAAAGAGAGTTCCGACATCAAGTAAAATAAAAGTATCGTCAACCGCTAAGACATTGGTTCATTCTTCATTACCCCATGAATCTGGAAACGGTGATTGTCGTTTTGCCGGAACTATGCAGCCCTCTGCTGACAGCAATTCCGGTAAATTGGCACAATGTACTCGCGAGTTGGAGGCATTGAAGCAGTTCAGCGGCGCTAAATACACACGCTACAAAGCCGAGTTTGATCGCATTGCCCGTACGGGTAGTCAATATTTGGCGGTGGCTAACGGGATCAGTGAGGATATCAATGACTTGGTCCGTCCTAAGTATCAATATGCCCTTACCAGTTTATGTTATCGTATAAAGAACGACTTATCATTGGCACTAATTAATCAGGTAGATGCACAATGAATTGTATACGAATGCATCTTCGTCGCGGTGCTTGGTTATTAATTGGTTTTTTGGGAACGATTGATATTGTGAGTGCGACAGAAAGTGGAAACTATACACCTCCTGGCGGCACATTCTCGGTAGATAGCTTGATGGAAAGCGCCAGTAATCCTGATTATGGTCTGAGTACACTAATGGCGCAACAGTCCAAATCTGGTGAGACATCTTCAAACAGAAGTGCATCAAAACATACAGTTGGAACATCCATTCTTGTTGGTATAGGGGCCTCATCCGGTAGTAGCGAAACAGCAGCCCGTAAAGTATTGCGTGCAGAGAATCGTAAGCTTAAGAGACAACTTACCGATAGTATCGCAGAGTTGAAGTCTTCCCAGACTGAACTGGAAAAGAGCCGTAAGCAGCTATCTGATCACCAATCAGTCAGGGTAGAAGTGCAGAGACAGAAAGATAAGTTACAAAAACAGTTAAGTGACAATCAGACCTTGCTGACGGTTACGCAGCGTCAGTTCAAAGAAGCACAAACGCAGTTAGAGGCAGTGCGTAAACAGTTCAAAGAAACTGACACTGCTCGAATGCAGTTAGAGATGGCGTTGGTTTCTACTCGTGATCAACTAGTGCAAGCTAATGATCGAGCGGTAAAAGCCAATAAGTCCGTGAGTGTACCGCTCGATAACGATAACCGTAAGCGTGACTATGTAGTGGGCCAAGCGATGGCCTCGGGGCTAAAAGAGACACTGACCAGTTATGCAGAAAGTGGGTTGTCTCTGGATCCTGTTCGAGTGACTGCCGGATTAACTGATGGATTACGCAATCGCATGCAGCTTAAACGCAGTGATATGGATAAATATTACCTGACCTTTGCGGAGCAATTACAAAAACAGGTAAATGCCAAGGTTAAGATGGGAGAAGCTCTGATTGCGAAGAAAACTACCGGACGCAAGCCAGCGAAGAAAGTCAATGGCTTGGTGTACTTTGTGGTCAAGAAAGGTCACCCTATTAAGGATCAGGATGCACCGGTTTCGCTAGCTTTGTCTGAGCAGATTGTTGATGGTGCCACTTTAAGCACTATTCCGACACTGACACTTACCGCTGACGATGATATACCAGCCGTAGTGCGTGAGGCGCTTCCATTGTTGGGTGAAGAGGCAGAAGTTGATGCCTATGCTTTAGCTAAGGTCGTGTATGGCAACTTGCCGATGCCGAAAGGAGTAACCCCGTTTACGGTCTTGGTCTATCACCTCAAGGGGATTAAACCTCAGTAAAAATAAACCATTTTGACATCCTTATATCTTGGATTTACCCATGGCATCATCAATTTCATATTCACCTGATTTATCCCCGCATAATAATTTACGGCGGGGAGCAGTCACGAGATAATCCCTATTAATAACTGCTAATTCTTTCAAATCAATTATACCATTGGAGAATTGATCAAATATTATTGATTATAACCTATAAAATACTTACTATTAATAGTAATATTTAAATAACCAATATGATATCTGACTTATTCCTCCCGTCTATATAATAACATTAAATTAGCAATAGTTTATTTTACATTAAAAATACCAAACTATGATCCCTCATTCATACATTATCAATCAGAGAAGATAATAACTCCGTTTCATTTATCAATTCATAATCGATAACTGGACTCCATAAGATACCAAAATCAATCTCCATATCGGTTTTTAACACTTCTAATAAATCCAAATATTGTGATGGAATTGAGCGGATAACTTTTTCCGGCACTAAAGAAAAACCATTGCGTTTAATTATCAGCTCAATCATTACCATAATATCATTCGTTTTTAACATTAAATTCATACTATTATCATAAATAGAAAATGCGTTAATGCCATCAGTAAAATCAATTGGTATATCATTCTCATCCATGTCAATAAGCTGATACAACGATGCCATTTCAGCGCTTAATGCTGTAAAATGCCGTAACCAATCACTGCCTTTTTTAAAAAGGTAAACGAGTTTTTCAGTAAAAATCTTTCTAGGCATAAGTGATGAAGTTAATGGTAGAGGAACAATGGCGATATGTAATAAACCAGAGTTTAATAGATTCATTTGCTGCTCAAATGTCAAACCAGTAATTAGCACAAGCACGGCTTTTTCCTTCCTACCTAGAAAAATCCGCTCTTCCATTTTTCCAGAATCATAAATAGGAAAACAAGAGCTAACATAAAGGTAATGTGGCGCATCATCTTGCAAATCATGATTAACCTGAATCTGAAATTGCTCAAAATGACCCAGTAATTTCTGAGCATTTTCAAAGGTTTTTTGTCCAAAATCAGTCAACCGAGTACCACCTGGTCCTCTGGAAAACAAAAGAGCCCCAAATTCCGCTTCCAGTGCATTAACTTTCTTAGTCAGTGCAGGTTGAGAAATATGTAGTATTTGAGAAGCCTTATGATAATTAAGTGTTTCAGCTAACACGATAAAAGCTTTGAGATTACGTATATCCATATCTCCACCATTCAGGTTTATCTTTCATACTTTCTTACGTTATTATTTCAATAATGAACTAAATCATTTAGACTTAACTGAAATTAATTAAATAGAGATTAAACAACAATTATAAGATGATCAATTAATTTATTATAAAAATGTTGGCGATATAAATATAGATTGTATTTATACCATAATTCCTTCTTACTCTCTAAGATAAATGGATAAGTAATTCACTTAAATAAAATGCGTTAGAAGATAAGAAATTTTCCGATTTTTAGCTGTTTTCCCTATAGTAATTCCTATACACCTAATGACATGTATTTGCTACTATACAGGATAGCGAAATATAGCAGGTAAGCATCATTCTGAAAATATAATTATTAATCCTCATTTTCAAATCAACAATGAAGACAACTATAATATACCCTATGGATTTCAAGTTGCATCGCGACGGCAAGGGAACGAATCCCCGGGAGCATAGATAACTATGTGACCGGGGTGAGTGAGTGCAGCCAACAAAGAGGCAGCTTGAAAGATGACGGGTATAGATCCATTTTTCGCCCCCTCCCCCAATAAGACTAATATCAATCACATAGTTTAATATCTTTTACATAGGTATTCGGCGACATCCAAGAGATTCTTGGACATACTAAATAGCCATCACTCTTTAACTTATAATGCACATAGAAAGATATGGGGAAACTTAAAACAAGTGCAACAATAGCTATCATACCCAGATATTTAACATAAGCATCATGATACCTTGGGATACGTGTTGTTAAATTTAAATAAATAGAACAAATCAAGAAATAAAAAACCAATGGAAAGAAAAAAAACGCAATTATTATCCCATTGGAAAAAGAGATTACCTCAGCCATTGTAATCAATGAAAATAGACTATCAACAGAAGCAAACATACCCAAAGATACCAGAGACAATACAAAAACCGCCAAGATAATATGAATTATTTTTCTTTTACTATCCACAACCATATTACTCATATCAATCACACAGTTTAATATCTTTTACATAGGTATTAGGCGACATCCAAGATATTCTTGAACATACCAAATAGTTATCACTCTTTAATTTATAATTCACATACAAAGATGTAGGAAAACTTAAAAAAAGTGAAATAATGGCTATCGATCCAAAATATTTATTAAAACTATCATGATACTTAGGATAATGACCAGTTATACTAACAAAAATAATAAAGAATAAAGAATAAAAAATCAAAGGAGAAAAAAAGAATATAATAATAACACTACTTGAAAATGTTATTTTCTCATCCATTTTAACTAAAGAGATTAAATTTTCTCCTGTCAAAAAGAAACCAAATGACGTCAAAATAAAAATAGCAAGAGCACCAATAATATGTACAATCTTTTTTTTACTGTCCATAATTCCCCCAGTTCTCAAGGAATTGATTGAAGTCAAATACAACAATATCAATCACACAGTTTAATATCTTTCACATAAGTATTCGGCGACGTCCAAGATATCCTTGGACATACTAAATAGCCATCATTTTTTAACTTATAATTCACATACAAAGATGTAGGAAAACCTAAAAAAAATGAAATAATAGCTATCGTCCCAAAATATTTGTTAAAACTATCATGGTATTTAGGATAACGGCCAGTTATATTAACAAAAATAACAAAAATAACATAATAAAAAACCAAAGGAGAAGAAAAAAATATCATAAAAACACCACCTGAGAATATTATTTTTTCATCCATTTTAATTAAAGAATTTAAATTCCCCCCCGTCAAAAAGAAAGTGAATGACGTTAGAATGAAAATAAAAATAGCGCAGATGATATGTATAACCTTTCTTTTATTTCCCATAACTCCCCCAGTTATGAAGAAATTGGTTGAAATTAGCTTCTGGAGATCTTGGTTTCCTTTCCACTTCTTTTCTGATTAAATTAATTACATTCTCACTAATTTTAAATCTTTTATCTATAATATCAAGTGCATATGTCATTACAAAACCTACAATAAATACAACAAAAGCCACACCAACTACACTGGCACCAGCAATAGATGTAGCTATCATTACAGACCCAAAAGTCCAAGCAACACAGGCTGTTATTACTGCCTTAGCCAGATCCACAGCAATATTACCTAGAAAATCAGCCAGCGTGTATTCATCCTTAAATATAAGCTCAACCGTTCGATAAGCTGCAGAAAAGAATATGCTGAACTTCATTCCCTTAACTATGCCACTATTCAGTCCTTGCTGCCCAATCCCCATAGATATCACCTTCATGTTAGAAGCTTTATATCTTGAAGCAGTAATGATCTTTCTAACCCCCGCATAACCTGATATTTTAATATATCTGTTTCCATCTTTACCCATATATTCTGTCGCTTTAATTCCTAATTTTTTAAACTCTCCTATAACATTAAAAAGATCAAAAGAATCATGTATGTTACCTGCATAGGGTGATATGGGATCGGTAATCTCAAATATTTTCTTTATAAATGGACTTTTGGGTTTTGGCGAATCAATATCTTCCAGCACACCTTTCGCTTCATCTAACGATAGCAGCGCAATATAGGTTGTATTCTCTCTTAACTGCTTTTCGAGACCAATGGCATCAAAGAATTCATGCTGAGGTTTTAATTGGTTAGCCCCAACATGACCTCTCAGGAAATCTCCCATATAGCCCTCCAGCGAGGGGTTGTATTTTTTATATGTCATCGTGAAACCCTTTTCACATTTCTTAAAACCAAAAATTATCACATTAGTGTTTAACCGCTGGAGTTTCCAATTTGAGTGAAAGAACACGACCATCTGAAATCTTCATGTCGATCGCACAGGCTTGAGTTGACAACAATAGCTCAAAACACTGCATCATCATCATTGCCAATTTTTCTTCTGGAATTAACGGGCTATTCACTAATACGTCAGTGAGCTGTTGTAATAACTCTTGCCTATCTCTATCGTTCATATGGCTAACCCCATTAACAATTAAGAATTCGAAGATAGCACTATATTACATAAAAAATAGTCATGTCGACTACATAATAGCAAAATGTTAAACAAATGCAGAACGCCTATAGTTAAGTTACTGTATAATAATACAAAATAACGCCTGATGTTTAAGGTGAAAGTAATAAATACATTATTGAGCAAAGAATTTCAAACTCCATTTTCTATATTATTTATGTTTCTATCCTTCAAGAAAGAAATTCAATATTGAACTATTAATCTCTTTCTATTTTGGTGTTAAGGTCGTACTTTCATCGCCTAGACATACAGTCTTAGGTAATTCAATTAAAGAGTTTGTATGGTAATTACTTATGTCACATATAATTTATTTATCTTTAGATGGTAAGAAACAAGGTTTAATTTCTGCCGGTTGTTCAACGCTAGACTCCATAGGAAACCGATACCAACAGGGGCACGAAGATCAAATACAGGTATTGAATTTGAATCACACGATAACTCGCGAAAAAAATGTCGATCATCACCCTATACAATTTATCAAGCCAATAGATAAATCATCCCCGCTATTAGCAGCCGCTATATCTTCAAACGAACTACTGAATGCGATTTTCTTCTTTTACAGAACAAATATGGCTGGACAATTAGAGCTTTTCTATGAAGTCAAATTAACAGAAGCGAGTGTTGTTGACATTTCTTGCGTCTACCCGCATTCAATAAACGATCATGAAATGATGCCGTACGAAAAAGTCTTTCTCAAATATAGATCCATATCCTGGAATCACATAACTGCCGGTACATCTGCCTATAGCATATGGGATGATAGAATTTATTAAAAATAAGACGAGCTAAGCATATATACCCTATGGATTTCAAGTTGCATCGCGACGGCAAGGGAACGAATCCCCGGGAGCATAGATAACTATGTGACCGGGGTGAGCAAGTGCAGCCACCAAAGAGGCAGCTTGAAAGATGACGGGTATATACTTAGCTCTGCTTACTCATATACTAATAAGCCGACTTTAACTGATTGAATCACTATTATGAAGATAAAAGATTCCTAATCCTCAACACATTTTAAATAATTAACACCGTGATAGTAATCACATTTTAAGAATAAATGATTTTTTATCATCGATTCAAGAATATTCCATCAAAAAAACAATATGAAAATCAATCTCAACAATATAGTTACCGAAAGTCGCAATCCAGCCAGTGCCAACATTGATACTCTGCCAACCCTTGAAATGTTAAAACTAATTAATGACGAAGATAAAAAAGTCGCACTGGCTGTAGAGCAAACTTTGCCGAAAATCGCTGAAACGGTAGACAAAATTGTCGAAGCATTTCGTCAGGGAGGTCGTTTAATTTATATCGGTGCCGGTACATCGGGCCGATTAGGGATTTTGGATGCCAGTGAGTGTCCGCCCACTTATGGCACCAAACCGGAACAAGTGGTTGGATTAATCGCCGGTGGGCATCAAGCCATTCTACATGCGGTTGAGAATGCAGAAGATAACCAACAACTAGGCGCAAATGATCTTCAAGCGCTAAACTTTAATGCAAAAGATGTACTGGTTGGCATTGCCGCCAGTGGCCGCACACCTTATGTCTTGGGTGCAATGGCGTATGCGAAATCCGTTGGTGCCACCGTTGTCTGCATTAGTTGCAACCCGGAAAGCCCGATGACACAAGCAGCCGATATCGCCATTACACCGATAGTTGGGCCGGAAATTGTCACAGGTTCATCACGTATGAAAGCCGGTACAGCACAAAAGCTCATTCTGAATATGTTGACCACCGGCGCCATGATCCGTACAGGTAAAGTTTACGGCAACCTGATGGTGGACGTAGAAGCGACGAATGCCAAGCTGGTTGAAAGGCAGAAAAATATCGTTATCGCCGCCACCGAATGTAATCGTGAACAAGCTGAGCAGGCATTAACTGAATGTAATGGGCATTGTAAAACCGCCATTGTGATGATTCTGGCGGGCGTCAATGCTCAACAAGCAAAGGCTTTACTGGAAAAACATCACGGTTTTATTCGACCGACGATCTCAGCCGTTCAGTAACGACTTCCCCTGCTGAGAAGGAGTAAGAAGATGGCTAAAATTAACCACACAGTCATTGCCCAGATCCTTAAAGCCATCGGCAATGCAAATAATGTAGCGCAATGTGGCAACTGTATGACCCGTCTGCGACTAACACTACGCGATAATACGCAGGTGGATAAAGTGGCGTTAAAACAGCTCCCCAATGTGTTAGGTATTATTGAAAGCGACGATCAGTTTCAGATTGTGCTTGGGCCGGGAAAAGCCCAAGCAGCGGCTGAAATAATGAATGAATTGCTAAATTCTTCTACCCATACAGCACAATCGAAACCAAACGACACTAATTTAACCAATATTGCTTCTGCTAATAAAAAGCAACTTAAAGAGAAACAAGTCAGTGCGGTACACAAATTCCTGACCAAATTCGCTACCATTTTTACCCCATTGATCCCCGGTTTTATTGCCGTAGGTCTGCTTCTCGGCTTTGCTACTTTACTTGAACAGGTAGCCATTCAAGGCGTTGAACACCCTAATACCATTTTGGTTGAAATCATCGGCTATATGAAAGTTTTCAGTAAAGGCATGTTCAGCTTTCTGAGTATTCTGATCGGTTATAACGCACAAAAAGCATTTGGCGGCTCGGGAATAAACGGCGCCATTATCGCTTCACTGTTTGTACTCAGTTATAACCCGGATGCCACCAGCGGTTTTTATTCCGGTATTGCTACTTTCTTTGGTTATAGCATCGATCCGCGCGGCAATATTATCGGCGTTCTTATCGCCGCTATTTTGGGAGCATGGGTAGAACGGCAAGTTCGTAAGATTATCCCGGATAATCTCGATATGATCCTCACTTCGGCTATTACTCTGCTAATCATGGGAGCCATTGCTTTTATCTTTATCATGCCGCTGGGGAGTTATCTGTTTAGCGACATGTCATGGTTATTCCTTCACCTTAACGGCAATCCTTTTGGCACGGCGATATTGGCTGGGCTATTTTTACTCGCTGTTATGTTTGGTATTCACCAAGGGTTTGTTCCCGTCTATTTCGCACTCATGGAGGCACAAGGCTTTAATTCTCTGTTCCCAATTCTTGCAATGGCGGGCGGCGGACAGGTTGGTGCAGCGTTGGCACTGTATGTCAAAGCGAAAAAAGACTCTCTGCTGCGTACGCAAATAAAAGGCGCGATTATTCCAGGCTTGCTCGGCATCGGTGAACCTTTGATTTATGGGGTAACATTGCCGAGAATCAAGCCCTTTATTACCGCCTGTTTGGGCGGTGCCGCCGGCGGTTTCTTTATCGGTTTGGTCGCCTATTTGGGATTACCTGTTGGGTTGAATACGGTTTTTGGTCCATCTGGATTGGTAGCACTGCCACTGATGACCTCGAACAGCGGTATTTTTGTCGGAATGGCAGTATATGCTACCGGGCTGGTGGTGGCTTATATCAGTGGTTTTATGCTGACCCTGATCTTCGGGAGTAAAAAAATAGGGACGCTTAAAGCCGATGTCCAAAGCCAAAAAGAATGAATAAATATTCTTTATAACCAAAATGCAATTTATGGATGAATTACCCAAGCCAAATCAATGGCACGCAGGTTGCCGTCAATATACCCATCGTAATATTGAACAGAAACCAAGCATTGCGACTACGGAGTAACGTCCCAATCAATGAACCAAAGCCCGCCCACACCATGCCGCACAAGACATTAATAAACATCACCACGATACTGATCACGACGATGGAATAGAGGTAATGATCACCAGCAATACTGTAGCTGCCAACCGCACCCAACCCCATCAGCCAGGCTTTCGGATTCAAAAACTGCAATAACCAACCTTGATACCACCGCACTGGCTTAATAACAGCACTATCTTTGGTATCCAGACGTCGGTAACTGGCTGTTGCTGTTTTCCATGCCAACCACAGCAAATAGAGGCTACCTGCAATTTTCATAACCGTGTGAATAGCAGGATAGACCAACAGCAACGCCGCTATTCCGAAAGCAGACAGATATAAAATCGTCTGCATGCCCAGAACAACGCCAAAGAGCAATCCCAAAGAGCGGATAAAGCCGAAGTTAGCGCCTGATGACGTCAGCAACATGTTGTTTGGCCCCGGCGTAATGGAAGAAATCAGTAAAAAAGCGGTTAATGAAAAAATTAGGCTTGCTGTCATGAAGAGTTACCTTTCATCCTGAATAATGGCGTTTCCCTTCCATAGAAAATATCAGTATGTTATTCACCATACAAGATAACTAATCAATTTAACTCGAAACTATTATGACTGATATCTTTCGTCCTCTCACCGGAGCCAGTAATCCGCATGTGCAGACACTACTCCCGCGTCTGGTGCGGCGGTATCCTGAACTGCAACCCTATTGGCAACGACTTAGTTTACCGGATAACGATTTTGTTGATCTGGCGTGGAGTGAAGATCCCGCCATCGCAGCACACAAGCCACGCTTGATCCTATTTCATGGTCTGGAAGGCAGTTTCCACAGCCCTTATGCCCACGGTTTGCTTCATATCTGCCAGAAAAAAGGCTGGCTTGGTGTTGTCATGCATTTCCGCGGATGCAGCGGTGAACCAAACCGCCAAAAACGCCTCTATCATTCTGGCGAAACAAGCGATGCCCGTTATTTTCTAAGCTGGTTAAAACAGACCTACGGTGATGCACCCACATCAGCCGTAGGTTATTCAATCGGCGGTAATATGCTGGCCTGCTATCTGGCAGAAGAAAAAACAGATGCTCAGATCAATGCTGCCGTTATTGTTTCTGCTCCTCTGATGCTGGCAGCCTGCTCCCTGCGGATAGAAAAAGGATTTTCTCAGGTTTATGAACGCTATTTACTTAATAGCCTGAAACGTAATGCCACCCGTAAATTGTTACGCTACCCCGGTTCACTCCCCATTAATCTGTCTCAGGTAAAAAGATTGAAACATATTCGAGAATTTGATGAAATTGTAACCGCAAAAATCCACGGCTTTAAAAATGCAGCGGACTACTACCGCCAGTGCAGTGCTCTGCCGCGTCTGCCTGATATTACTGTGCCACTGCTGATTATTCATGCTAAAGACGATCCTTTTATGGCACCGGAAGTTATCCCTGATCTCAAAATGTTACCCAAAAATATTGAATATCAAATGACAGAATATGGTGGACATGTCGGCTTTGTCAGTGGTTCGTTGAAGAAACCACAAATGTGGCTGGAACAACGCATCCCAAATTGGCTGTCAACTTATCTGGAGCAACCACAATGATTATTCCGTGGCAACAACTGGAACCAGAAACTTTGCTAAATTTGATAGAGAGTTTTATCTTGCGGGAAGGCACTGATTATGGCGAAGATGAAAAATCGCTGGAGCAGAAGGTCTCTGACATTCGCCGTCAGTTGGAACGGGGAGATGTTATGCTGGTGTGGTCTGAACTGCATGAGAGCATCAATATTGTGCCAAAAGAAATGTTCCATTCTTAACGTTATGGAGTTTACTGAATGTCTGTCAAACATCCGATTATTGCAATTACCGGCTCCAGCGGTGCCGGAACAACAACCACCAGTTTAGCTTTCCGTAAGATTTTCCAGCAACTTAACATCAGTGCCGCCCAGATAGAAGGAGATAGTTTCCACCGTTACACCCGCCCTGAAATGGATGCCGCAATCCGTAAGGCCAAAGAGCAAGGCAGGCACATCAGTTATTTTGGGCCAGAAGCCAATGACTTTGGCATGCTGGAAAAAACCATGATCGATTATGGTGAAACCGGTGAAGGACGCCGTCGGAAATATCTTCATACCTATGACGATGCCGTCCCTTACAACCAGCTCCCCGGTACCTTTACGCCGTGGGAATCCTTACCTAAGCAGACTGATGTACTGTTTTATGAAGGTCTGCACGGTGGCGTTGTCACACCACAACATAATGTTGCCAGTCATGTTGATCTGCTCGTGGGCGTCGTGCCGATTGTCAACCTTGAATGGATACAGAAACTTGTCCGCGATACCGGAGAACGAGGACACTCGCAGGAAGCTGTGATGGATTCCGTCGTGCGTTCTATGGATGATTATATTAACTACATTACGCCACAATTCTCGCGAACACATATCAACTTCCAACGTGTCCCTACCGTTGATACATCCAATCCATTCTCAGCCAAAGCCATTCCATCACTGGATGAAAGTTTTATTGTCATCCGCTTCCGTGATCTGACTCAAATTGATTTCCCATACTTGTTAGCAATGTTACAAGGCTCATTCGTTTCAAGCATTAATACCATCGTGGTCCCCGGTGGAAAAATGGGATTAGCAATGGAATTAATTATGACGCCATTGGTACAGCGATTACTGGAAGGGGAAAAGATTTGTTAATCAGCGCCTGAGGTCAATTTAGCAAATCCGGCACTTAAAATTTGCATCTTATATTATTCAGTTAAAAAAACAGGTAACTGAGATAATTAGTTACCTGTTGTTATTTTTTAATCAAAAATAATTTCTCAATCTATCTCTTTAATTTCAAAACTGTGGGTAATTTCAACTGATTTCCCCAACATCAACGAAACAGAGCAATATTTTTCCGCGGAAAGCATGACTGCACGTTCAACCGCTTTATCTATTAAATCCTTACCCGTAACAATAAAATGCAGATTAATATGGGTGAACAAGCGTGGCGCTTCTTCACGACGGCGGGAAGTTAATTTTACTTCACAATCTCTGATGTCATATCTGCCTTTCTGCAAAATAGAAACGACATCAACCGTACTGCAACCACCGGCTGCTATTAATACCATTTCCATTGGACTCGGTGCCTTATCGCCGGCATTACCATCCATCATGATCTGATGACCGGAAGATGACTCCCCCAAAAGAGACAATCCTTCAACCCATTTTACCCGCGCTTGCATAAATACCTCTTAAGTCGTTCTTTGCATCCAAGCCTACTCTTTCAGTATTAAGCTAGCAATCTAATGAGCGGTTTATTATGCTGAAACAATACAAGACAAGACAGAAGCCTTTTCCTGTGTTAAAAACAGAAGTGCGCCAGGTATATATAGGTTAAGATCAATACCCTAGTGTTCAAATTTCAGATAACCTATATAAAACCCTTACCTGTCGGTTTTTCAACAAACTAATATGTTAAGCTAGTGTCTTTATAAGCCAGCCTGACGAGAAACTTTTAGATTCTCGTGTTATTTAGGCAGCGATAACAACAGAGGATGAAACGAATGGTTCTCGGCAAACCACAAACAGACCCCACTCTTGAATGGTTTTTGTCACACTGCCATATTCATAAATATCCATCTAAAAGTACGCTTATTCATCAAGGCGAAAAAGCAGAGACGCTTTACTACATCGTAAAAGGCTCTGTTGCGGTTTTGATTAAAGATGAAGAAGGCAAAGAGATGATCCTCTCCTATTTAAATCAGGGGGATTTCATTGGTGAACTTGGATTATTTGAAGAGGGGCAAGAGCGTACAGCCTGGGTACGGGCCAAAAGCGCCTGTGAAGTAGCTGAAATCTCCTATAAAAAATTCCGTCAACTGATTCAGGTAAACCCGGATATTTTGATGCGTTTATCTGCCCAAATGGCAAACCGTTTGCAAACAACTTCTGAGAAAGTCGGTAATCTGGCTTTCCTGGATGTTACCGGCCGGATTGCCCAAACTTTATTGAATCTGGCGAAACAACCAGATGCAATGACCCACCCGGATGGAATGCAAATCAAAATAACGCGTCAGGAAATTGGTCAGATTGTTGGCTGTTCCCGCGAAACGGTTGGTCGCATTCTGAAAATGCTAGAAGATCAAAACTTGATCTCTGCACACGGTAAAACTATTGTTGTTTACGGTACACGTTGATGCCTGATTAATCAGCGCATAATCCTGCGCTGATTTCTCTTGTATTTAATTACACCAACGGGTTAATTGCCTGCTCTAACCGCGCCATTCCTTGAGCAATCTCTTCCTCACTAATAATCAACGAAGGCGTGAAACGCAGTACATCACCCCCCGCACTCAACAACATTAAGCCATTTTCAGCCGCCAGTTGTAGAATATCTTTGGCTTTTCCCTGATACGGTGCTTTGAGTTCCGCACCAATCAGCAAACCCTTTCCTCGGATTTCACCAAATATCGCATGTTTCTGATTGATATCATTCAGAAAATTCACCATCAAATTATGGCGTTTTTCAACTCCTTCCAGAACTGTTGGTGTATTAATAATATCAAAAGCCGCATTTGCAACTGCACAAGCCAACGGATTACCGCCGTAAGTTGTACCGTGAGCTCCCGGCGTCATCGCTGAAGCAATATTCTCTGTCGTCAGCATAGCGCTAATAGGGAAGCCATTTCCCAATGCTTTTGCTGTGGTAATGATGTCCGGCGTAACATCATAATACATATAAGAAAATAGCTTACCGGTACGTCCCATCCCACTTTGCACTTCATCAAACACCAACAGCACCTGATGTTTATCGCAAAGCTCACGCAACCCACGAATAAATGCCGGTGCTGCCGGCGTGACTCCCCCTTCTCCCTGTACAGGCTCCAATACAACAGCACAAGTATGGTCATCTACGACGGCCTTCACTGCATCTAAATCATTAAAAGGCACATGAATAATATCCGCGGGTTTTGGCCCAAAACCATCAGCATATTTTGGCTGACCACCCACGGAAACAGTAAATAAGGTGCGACCATGAAAACCCTGATGAAATGCGATAATTTTGGTTTTATAGGGACTGTGACGCGTAATAGCATAGTGGCGAGCCAGTTTAAATGCCGCTTCATTCGCTTCTGCTCCTGAGTTGGCAAAAAATACCCGCTCAGCAAAAGTCGCATCAATTAGTTTCTGCGCCAGAATCAAAGCCGGTTCATTGGTAAAAATGTTACTGATATGCCAAAGTTTCTCCCCTTGCTGCTTCAAAACATCCACTAACGCAGGATGACAATGGCCCAAAGCCACAACAGCAATCCCTCCCGCAAAATCAATATACTCTTTCCCTTGCTGATCCCATACACGACTACCCTGCCCTCTCACCGGAATAAACTGCGCTGGTGAATAAATTGGCAACATAACTTGATCGTATGCGTTTCTATCTACTGCGGTATGCTCCTTCATTTTCCCACCCGTTTTCTATATACGCCATTCAAAAGTGAAATTATAATCACTAAATATGCATAAAAAATCAAAGATGGGCAAATGAAAAAGATGGATAAATGAAGAAATTATCGGTATCTGGTTAATATCTCAGAAAGTTGCTCAGCAACTGGTGACCTTGCTCACTGAGAATACTTTCAGGGTGGAACTGCACCCCTTCCAGCGGTAGAGTGCGATGACGAATGCCCATAATTTCATCGACATTGCCGTTATGCTGGCTCCATGCGGTGACTTCAAATGAGGCTGGTAATGTCTCTGCGGCAATGACCAATGAATGGTAACGAGTCGCGGTTAATGGCCGGTTAAGCCCTTTGAACACACCTTGCTGATTATGGTGAATAGCAGAAGTTTTCCCGTGCATCACTTCCCTGGCTTTTACCACGCTGGCACCAAACGCCTGCCCAATTGCCTGATGTCCAAGACAAACACCAAGAATCGGCAACTTATCCGAAAAATGAGAAATCGCAGCCAGAGAAATGCCAGCTTCATTTGGGGTACAAGGGCCTGGGGAAATCACCAGATGAGTGGGCATCAATCTCTCAATATCTTCAAGTTGCAGTTCATCATTACGCTTAACTAAAACATCCATACCCAATTCACAAAAATATTGATATAAGTTATATGTAAAAGAATCATAGTTATCTATTATTAGTAACATAGGAGTCTATCCTACTCATTTTTATCGCTGTATTTGTTGCCCTGCCACTCCTGCAATTTGTTTATCCTGCACAACTGGCTCCAGGTAAAACGGCCTCGCGACAACGGGGCGGCTATCATAGCACATCAATATTTGTAGCATAGTACAACAAAATCAATGGCTGTTTTTTCCTTAATCAACTTATCTCTCATACCCTACAAAACATATGCTCTATTTTGATATTCAATAAGTAAAGGTAATTGTTATGAAGACAAAACTGATTATAGCATCTCTTTTTTCACTGTCCTTCTCCACGCTGGCTGTTACTAAAACTGCTAACATTTTCTTCCCGGAAAAAGGGGTGGTTTGTGATAAAAAAGGAAAATATTGCGCTGATCAACAAGGGCTATCGCTAAAATTAACCGAAAGGTATTTAGGGAAAAGAGCCGCAGGACGCCTGAAAAAAGAGTTTGGTGATGGGCAATATATTGATTTTTCATCTTACACTTTAAGTAATGGGGTACACTGTGAGAGTAAAGAGAAAAAATGTTACAAAGACAGATATTATCCACGAACCGAAGTAAATAAAGAATTTACCCAAAAGATATATGAATAATGGCGAAACTGGCCTTCATTTAATGCAGGCCAGTTTGTTAATCTGATGAGAGTTAACCGGAAGACCAGAAACTGCCACAGCCAAAGTGAGAGGAAAAAATTAAGGAATAATCTCCGCCGACAGAATAACAACAGGTTTAACCGGTACATTCTGATATGGACCAACGTTTTCCGTTTTGACTTGAGAAATTTTATCCACAACATCCATGCCTTTTACAACCTTACCAAATACTGCATAACCAAAGTCACGCTGACCATGATCAAGGAAAGCATTATCCGCTACATTAATAAAAAATTGGCTGGTGGCGCTGTCTTTATCAGCGGTACGTGCCATAGAGATAGTTCCGCGTAAATTACGCAGTCCATTATCTGCCTCATTTTTAATAGCAGCTTTAGTCGCTTTTTGCTGCAAATCTTTGGTAAAACCACCACCTTGCACCATAAATCCAGGGATTACCCGATGGAAGATTGTATTGTTGTAATAACCCTCATTGACGTATTCAATAAAGTTTTTCGTTGTAATTGGAGCTTTCTGATTATTTAATTCCAGTTCAATATTACCCTCCGTTGTTGTCAGCTTCACGTGGATTTCTCCCACCGCCAAAGCCAGAGGCGCCATTGCGCTCAGAGAGCATGCAGTTACAAGTGCTACTAAAATACGTTTAAACATTCTGGGTTCCTATATTATTAAGGTCAACAACACAAACTGAATCAATTCTAATAATCTCTTCAACATCGTGCTTAATATTTACCTACATTTACGCTATCAATCGATAGGTACTTTGAAGAAAAATGTATCTTTTCAATAACAGGTTAGATTTTATTTCATAAACCGAGCGTCATCAGTAACA
The DNA here is from genome assembly GCF_963878365.1 of Photorhabdus sp. HUG-39. Classification (NCBI taxonomy): domain Bacteria; kingdom Pseudomonadati; phylum Pseudomonadota; class Gammaproteobacteria; order Enterobacterales; family Morganellaceae; genus Photorhabdus; species Photorhabdus sp. HUG-39. The sequence continues at coordinate 51,119 of NZ_CAWNWY010000022.1, forward strand.
AAATAGCAAGCTTGGTTCAACCCATCAGAAATATGTCATTATTTTTAATCCTGTCAACCAACAGTGGCTATCGGTATAATCTTCTTTGCCATATATTCGGCGCATTTCTCAGGGAGATAATCATTTTGACCATCAAAAACCACAACTATCATATGACCCGTTTTATCACGAGCGCACCTGATATTCGCCATCTGCCTCAAGATATGGGCATTGAAGTCGCGTTTGCCGGTCGCTCAAATGCAGGTAAATCTAGCGCTCTGAATGCTCTGACGAAACAGAAAAGCCTCGCCCGTACCAGTAAAACGCCTGGCCGAACTCAACTCATCAATTTATTCGAAGTAGAAGAAGGTATTAGCCTGGTTGACTTACCGGGTTATGGCTATGCCGAAGTACCAGAAGAGATGAAACGCAAATGGCAAAAAGCATTGGGTGAATATCTGCAAAAACGTGAATGCCTGATCGGGCTGGTCGTACTGATGGATATCCGTCACCCATTGAAAGATCTTGATCAGCAGATGATCCAATGGGCAGTCGCAATGCAAGTACCGGTTATGGTGTTATTGACTAAAGCCGACAAACTGGCATCTGGCGCCCGTAAAAGTCAACTGAATAAGGTTCGTGACACCTTACTCGCGCTGAATGGGGATATTCAAGTGGAATATTTCTCAGCCCCGAAAAAAATCGGTATCGATAAACTACAACAGAAGCTGGATATATGGTTCAGCCAGAAAGCCGTTCAAGTTGAAAACCATAGTTAGTTGAAAACCATAGTTAATACAGTCTTTTTCATTCCCACCAATTAAATGCAGATGAAAAAAATGCCCCAGTCGAAATTGACTGGGGCAGCTAATATTCAGCTAAATCCGATTACGTGAAGTAAAAGGTCTGAAAGATAGAACATCTTACCTCTGTACCCTACGCCAATAACTCTACCCTATTTTATTTATTAGAAAAAGCCTTTTTGTAATTTATTTTCAGAAATTATCTCGATTCAGCCCAGAATTTTGCTCATTTTGACAACATTAAATGTAGTTTAATTACATATTTATGCGATCTGGATCTAAGATAGTGCTTCATCAGGTACAAATCACAATAATAACTCTCCATTAGAATGGGAAGAAAACGTCTATTTTTTCAGCCTTGCGAGCAAACGGCAAGAGAGTCGGCTGGGGAGGCGGAGATTTTGTAGCGCATGGTGAATATGACTAATGCATTATTGCACATGGCTTATAATCACTTAACATGTTAGATCGTCAAAGAGAGGAAAAACTTAACATACTGCGTTGGCATCAGGAAGAACCAATGTCCCAACGCAGTTGCTGATATTCTTAACTGTATTAGCTCAGCCTATCACTTATCAAACTGGCATATTAGTGCGCCTGATCCCAATTGTCACCGATACCTACATCTACTTTCAGTGGAACATCAAGCACCATACTCTTCTCCATCAATTCACGAATTTTCTGTTCTGCATATTCAAGTTGTGACTCATGGACTTCGAATACCAGCTCATCGTGAACCTGCATAATCATACGAACTTTCGGTTCTTCATTGATAATCCAGTCATCTACCGCAATCATCGCTTTTTTGATGATATCCGCCGCAGTTCCCTGCATTGGCGCATTAATAGCTTCACGCTCTGCTGCCTTACGGCGCATGGCATTGCGAGATTTGATATCTGACAGATAAAGACGACGGCCATCCAGCGTTTCAACGTAACCCTGCTCTTCCGCTTGTTTACGAGTACGCTCCATATACGCCAATACCCCCGGATAGCGCTCAAAATAGAGATCCATATAGCGTTGCGCTTCACCGCGAGGAATACCTAACTGACGGGAAAGACCAAATGCACTCATGCCATAGATCAAACCAAAGTTAATCGCCTTAGCACTACGGCGCTGCTCACTGGTTACCTGTTCCAGTGGCAAACCAAAGACTTCCGCCGCCGTTGCCCGGTGAATGTCTTGCCCCTCAGCAAAAGCTTTCAACAACCCTTGATCTTGAGATAAATGGGCCATTATCCGCAACTCAATCTGAGAATAGTCAGCGGCCATAATCCGGTAACTTTCAGGTGCCACAAATGCCTGACGAATGCGACGGCCCTCTTCATTACGGACAGGAATATTTTGCAAATTAGGATCACGTGAAGAAAGACGCCCAGTTGCCGTTACCGCTTGGTGGTAAGAAGTATGCACCCGTTTGGTCAGCGGATGGACCATCTGTGGTAATTTATCGGTGTAAGTAGATTTCAATTTTGCCAACCCACGATGCTCTAAGATCACTTTCGGCAATGCATGGGTATCTGCCAACTCTTCCAATACTTTTTCATTAGTGGATGGCGCACCATTTGGCGTTTTCTTTACCACCGGCAATTGCAATTTTTCAAACAATATCGTCTGTAACTGTTTTGGCGAAGCCAGATTGAAAACCTCACCTGCCAATTCATGTGCTTCTTTTTCCAACTCATCCAGACGGACGGTGATCTCTTTTGAATGCTCAGCCAAAATATTTGCATCAATTAGCACACCTGTACGTTCCATACGGGAAAGCACCATGACCAATGGCATTTCTGTATTCAGAAATACCTTTTCTAGCGTCGGCGCTTTCTCCAATTGCGGCCACATAACCTGATGCAGCAATAAAGTGACATCTGCATCTTCTGCGGCGTACATTGCGGCCTGCTCTACCGGGACCTGATTAAAAGTGAGCTGATTTTTACCTTTACCAGCAATCTCTTCAAAAGTCGTGGTCTTATGATTCAGATGACGTTCAGCCAAACTATCCATATCATGCCGACCCATACCTGCAACACTATTAAGTATGTAAGATTCCAGCATGGTATCGTAAGCAATGCCTTGCAGTTCAATGCCGTAACGCGCCAACACACCACGATCAAACTTAATATTCTGACCAATTTTCAGCAGGCTACTATCTTCAAGTAGCGGTTTTAATGCAGCCAACACAACTTCTCTGTCAAGTTGTTCAGGCGCCCCCAGATAGTCATGGCCTAGCGGTAGATAAGCCGCATCGCCGGCAGAAATTGCAAATGACACCCCCACCAGATTAGCAGTCAAAGTATCAAGGCTGTCAGTTTCAGTATCAAAAGCAAAAACAGGCGCTTTTTTCAACTTCTCAATCCACTCATCAAAGCGTTGCTGATCAAGAATAGTCTGATAATTATCAGAAGAGAGTGTGGCCGCAACAGATTTATCTTCCGTCGGAGATGATTCATCATTACCAGTGGATACCGGTTTTTTGCCTTTCTCTGCCAGCCAATCGCCGTTTGCCACATCACTTAACCAGCGTTTGAACTCATAACGAGAAAACAACTGATGCAGTTTCTCCGTATCAGGCTCTTTGACTGACAAAGCAACACAGGTTTTATCCAACTCAACATCTGTTTTGATAGTTGCCAGTTTATAGGAGAGATAAGCGACATCTTTATGCTGCACCATCTTATCCGCCAGCGTTTTCGCCCCACGGAAACTGAGCCCGGCAATTTTATCCAAATTGGCAAAGATATCATCCATGCCACCAATCCCTTGCAGTAATCCCAGTGCGGTTTTTTCTCCCACCCCAGGTACGCCAGGAATATTGTCAGAAGAGTCTCCCATCAATGCCAGAAAATCGATAATCAGATCTGGCGGCACACCATACTTTTCAACGACGTCTTCCGGCCCCAAAATGGTGTTATTCATGGTATTGATAAGCGTGATATTTGGAGTGACCAGTTGCGCCATATCTTTATCGCCAGTGCTGATAAGTACTGCACGCCCCTCTTTTTCTGCCTGTAACGCCAAAGTCCCGATAACATCATCAGCTTCTACTCCTGGCACCACCAGCAATGGTAATCCCATAGCTTCGACCATCTGATGTAGCGGTTCTATTTGAGTACGCAGATCATCCGGCATAGGAGGACGATGAGACTTATACTCAGCGAACAACTCATCACGAAAAGTTTTGCCTTTAGCATCAAATATCACCGCGACATGGCTTGGTTTGTACTGCATTATCAAGCTGCGTAGCATATTCAATACACCATACATTGCTCCGGTCGGCTCTCCTGCGCTATTTGTCAGCGGAGGGAAAGCATGATAAGCACGATAAAGGTATGAGGAGCCATCAACCAAAATCAGGGGATTGTCTGCTATCTGAGCCATAAATATTCTTTATTATCTGTATCTGTTACGGGTGTATAAGGAAATAGGATGCCACAGCAAGAAGTAGGAAACGAATTTTATGTGAATTTTCTTTACTGAAACCCGATTCAGATATTCACATCCTGCTATAAATTCTGTGGATAACTTTGTGCATAGATATTACAAGTTTTATTTAGGTATCGATAGTTGATAAAAAAAACTTATCAACCTCAGGTAAAAAATCAATGACTTATAATCTTAGTCATTAAACTGTCATATTTCCTTATAGATCACAGAGTTGTGGATATAACCCGAGTTTGTCTTACAAAAAAGTCTTTCTGACACGCATTGTGCCAAAGGTTCTCACTCCGGCACATGCTTATGTCATTCTATTTCAGTGTCATCTTTTCCTCCAAGAGAAGGGGTATTCCCGCCGATAGTTGTAATGTGTTTAGCAACAGTGATAAGCCCGCCAGAATGGCCAGTGTGCTTTCTCGTTTTCGTTTCTGCTGACGCCCGGAATGATCATTCCACTACAATCGGCCTGGTTTTGATAACTCAACCTGAGGTTGGAAAGACGGTATCTTATGATTTCAGTTTCTATGCTCATTTGTGTAATAGTTGGTGGGTAGGCCGTTTGTGATGTAACTTACTTTTGTCTTACCAGAAGTTATTCGATTTCAATGTCAATTCTTGCTTTTTTATGTCCTTTATATAAGCACATTAGTAGTGTTAAATATGAATGAAAACGAGATTTACAGACGCATAAAGCTTGCTTTTGACAAAGCGCCAAGAAACCAGTTTACGGTTGAGTTACATTTGCAAATGCTCAAGCATGCCGACGAATTAAAACACATTACAGCGAGGGAGCTTTGTGAAGGTGTAAGTCTTCACCCAAGCTTCGGCGCGGAGTTTAGTAAAATGCGTAATTTGACCCCTCATCTTAAAGCTGCTGGTCTTGACACGAATCTTCTTTAACAAAATATTTTTGGAAGGGGGTATTAATGGGTGACGATACTTTTGAATATGGCAGCCGGTGGCTCAAGACGGATTTTCACCTCCATACCTGTGCGGATAAAGAGTTCAAATACACGGGTGCAGATAACGACTACGTAAATCAATACGTACATTCGCTAAAAGATGCCGGTATTGGCCTTGGTGTGATTACCAACCATAACAAATTCGATATGCCTGAATTTAAGAGTCTGCGCAAAAAGGCCCAAAAATCCGGCATTGGTTTACTGCCCGGTATTGAACTCTCGGTAAAAGATGGGAAAGCGGGTGTACATACCCTAGTGGTGTTTTCCGATGAGTGGATAAGTAACAAGGAGCAAAAAAATTATATCCAGGACTTTCTCAATGTGACCTTTGCCAAGCAAGCTAATTTTAAGCAGGAAAATGAGTGTTCGAATCACGATATTCTCGAAACCATTAAAACTTTGGATGGTTATCACAAAGACTACTTTTTAGTTTTTGCTCATGTGGAAGCACCCAACGGTTTATGGGGTAGTTTAACGCCAGGCCGGATAAAAGAACTTTTCGACAATGCTTCTGTTCGATGCAGAGCTTTGGCATTCCAAAAGGTTCGCACCCGAGATGAGCGCTCTAAGATCCAGCAAGCACTGGGTGACTTATATCCTGCCGAAGTGGAAGGTTGCGACGCCAAGAACCTTGCCGATATGTCGGCCAGAAAGGAAAGCAGTTATCTCAAACTCGGCGCGTTCAGCTTTGAGGCTGTAAAATTTGCCTTGCGGGATAAGAGATCCCGTGTACAAGCTGAGCCACCTATCTATCGCCATTCGTTTATTCGTAAAATCAGTTTTGAAGGTGTGGGCACCTTGGGTGGCACTGAAATCTGTCTATCACCGGAACTGAATACTCTGATTGGTATTCGTGGCAGTGGCAAATCTTCCGTATTGGAAGGCATTCGCTATGCCCTGAATATCCCGTTTGGCGATAAGTCCTCTGATGTTGAATACAAAGAAGGTTTAGTAAAGCATCTGCTATGCAGTGGCGGAAAGATCACTATCGACGCGATTGACCGGCGAGGCCAGCTTTACCAAATACGTCGTATATTAGGTGAACGTCCTGATGTATATGTTAACGGGCAATTACAGCCGGGTGTGTCGATTCGAGAAACCGTCCTACATCAACCCATTTACTTTGGTCAAAAAGACCTGTCGAGCACTGGCGCTGGGTTTGAAAAAGACCTCATTGAAAAGCTGGTTGGGGAAGCTTTAATTCCTGTTCGCCAAAAGATAGAGCAAGGCCGTCAGCGCGTAGTGGATGCTATTGATCAAATTAAACGTTTAACCCGTGATGCCTTGCAGAAACAAGAGTGGCTGCAAAAAAAGCAGGATGTCGAATTTAAGTTAAGGTTTTACCAACAACACGGCGTAGAAGCCAAACTGCAAAAGCAGATTGATTTTGATCGGGATGAGCGCAAAGCGCAGCAGGTGATCCAAGGGGCACAGCATTATCTGACTGAGCTAAACAGCTTTATTGCCAGTTTTGAAGATGAACTGAAAAACCAAATTCTGTATAAGTCAGCACAGAATCAGCCTTTTTTTGATGACTTTTTTGCGGTCTATCAACAGTTGCTCACTGGCTTTGATGAAATTAAGCAAGTGGCTGGAAGTGACCAAGCGACAGTTCAGCAATTGCAGCAAAAGTTGGCGAGCTTTCAACAACAAAAACAAGCGCTGAAAGAAGAATTTGCAGAAATCGAGCGCAAGTTAGCCAGTAAATTTCAACAAGCGGGTGCACAAGCAATCAGTCCGCAAGAGTTTAAGCAGCTTAAAAGTCTGCTCGATCAGGCTGAGCAAATGCTGGCTGTATTGGCCAAGAGTGAGCAGCAATATGCGGAATTGAATCAAGGAGTTGAACGGGAATTGGTTCAACTGAATAGCCTTTGGTTTGAAGAATACTGCGCTATTGAGCAAGTGCTGAATAAAATCAATCGAGTGGATTCGCCGTTAAAAATTGTGCCGAAATTTAAAGATAACAAAGCGGCCATGCTCAAGCATATTCAAGATTTGTACCGCGGTAGCCGTATTCGAGAAGCTACATTGCAAACAGTGGTGGACGAGTTCAGCGATTTTGGTGCGGCATGGAGAGAAAAGGATAAGTTGAAATTGCTGGTTGGTGGTTCATTCGATACCTTCTGGCAGTATTTTGAAGATAATCTAGACGCTTTGCTGACTTGGCAGGTGCCAAATATTTTCACCATTGAATACCATGGTAAGGCTCTGGCTCATCATTCATTAGGGCAGCGCGCATCTGCATTAATACTGTTTGTTCTAAGCCAACAAGAAAATGATGTTGTGATCATCGATCAGCCAGAAGACGACTTGGATAACCAGACTATCTATGACGATGTTATCAAGCTCATTCGTGAGTTAAAGCCAAAAACGCAGTTCGTCTTTGCCACTCATAACGCCAACATTCCAGTGTTAGGCGATGCTGAGCAGGTCATCGCCTGTGAATATCAGGATGATCATATTGATATTGTCAGTGGCAGCATTGACTGCGCGGATGTTCAGCAGCGTATAGTCGGTATTATGGAAGGCGGTGCAGAAGCCTTCGAGAAACGTAAACAGGTATATGAAGCATGGAAACCCAAGAGCTCTTAGCAATAATTGCACGTGATGAAGATAGCCGTCATCATTAAAGCAGACGTCAACAATGCATCTTCGTTGGGTGCCGAAATGGTAGCGTTTTCCAATGGTACTGGAGGCTTAATTCTCATTGGTGTTAACAATGGCGATGGGTCTCGATCTGGATTGACGAGAGAAGATATCGGTCGAATTAATCAAGTCATAGCGAATGCTGCTACAAATAATGTTCGCCCCCCAATAAATCCTGTTACGGAAAACATTCAACTCCCCGATGGCTTGGTCATTGCAGTACATATAGAGCAAGGCATCAGTAAACCTTATATGGATACTCAGGGCTATGTTTGGGTGAAAAATGGTTCTGATAAGCGAAGGGTGACCGCTCGCGAAGAGTTGCAGCGAATGTTTCAGGAGGCGGCACTGATTCATGCAGATGAGACACCGGTAAGTGGTACGTCAGTAGCCGACATCGATCAAGAGTTCTTTGATTCTTTTTTTGAGGGGGAATACGGCGAGAGGGTTGAGGAACAAGGTGTATCTCGCTCTCAGCTTTTAGAGAATATGAATTTGGCTAAAAATGGTCAGTTGAATATTTGTGGTACTTTGTTGTTTGCATCGCGGCCTCAGATTCGCCTTCCTGTTTTTATCGTAAAGGCTGTTGCCTTCCCCGGCGTGGATATTGAAGATGAGCACTATATTGATAGTCAAGATATCAATGGCAAGCTGTCGGATGTGTTCCAAAAGGTGCTGGGGTTTGTATTGGCAAATATCCGACATATTCAAAATAAGCAAAGCTTTAACTCACTTGGCGAGCCTGAAATCCCGAGGATTGTTTTAGAAGAACTGATTTCCAATGCGCTTATTCATCGCGATTACTTTGTGTCAGCCCCCGTTAAAGTGCTGGTTTTTGCAGATCGAATTGAAATTATTAGCCCCGGCCATTTACCCAATAATTTAACCATTGAGAACATCAAGATGGGGAACTCAAATATTCGCAACCCAATCTTGGCTTCATTTGCTTCTAAGGTATTGCCATACAGAGGCTTGGGAAGTGGTATTAAACGTGCAATCAAAGCATACCCAGATATTGAATTGATTGATAATAGGGAGGGGAATACATTCAAGGCTATCATTAGCCGAATGTTACCCAATGAGTGACGCCAAATCACTCCACTGAATATTTTCCGCCTGTATTTTGTGACGAAAACTGGCAGTAGAAAAAGCAGAAATTCGGCACCTGAGCAATCAGACTGTTATCCACTAAGAGGAATCCCCCTCCTGAGTCACGGAGTGCGAAGGTGGGGGAGGATGTCGAAGTATTACTTCTGATTTAACAAGAAGTTAACAACGTCTGAATAGGATTTCGCATAGTTATCAGCAGAAGTGGCATCAATACCGTCATTTTTCACCATATACTTGCCATTAACAAACATTGCCGGTACACCTCGCAGTTGCAAATCTTGAGCGGCTTTTTGCTGCTTAACAACTAAGGATTTCACCACAAAACTACTCATGGCAGCATCATAATCCTCAGCCGTCACCCCGGCTTTGATAAAAGCATTGCGAATATCATTCGGAGTCTTAATAGCCAGTGTTTTCTGAATACCCTCAAACAGTACCGGGGTCACTTTGTCTTCAACACCCATTGCCATTGCCGCAGCCCAAGCAGTAGTCAATTCTTTACCCAGTGGCCCTAAAAAATCCACATGATAACGAACAAGTTTTGTCCCTTCCGGTAAATGCTGCTTCACCGTCTGAGGAACTTTAAAAATCTCTTCAAACTGATAACAATGGGGACAATAGAAAGAGAAGAATTCTAGCACCGGTGGTTGATCCGCCACCGGAGATTTCAATTCAACATACTGTTTTCCTTCGGTAAAATTGGCGGCAGATGCGCTAAATGCCATCACCATTCCGACTAAAGCTAACCACAACTTCTTCATAACTATCTCCATGATAAACATTAATACATCGGGTTAAGCTGCAAAGGTGATCCCTGTAGCAACTTAATCTGCTCAGAAAAAAGTGACGTCTGTTTTAACCAAAAATCGGTATCTGTCATCCAAGGAAATGCTTTGGGGAAAGCAGGATCCTGCCAACGTCGGGTAACCCATGCCAAATAATAGATCATCCGCATAGCACGCAATGGTTCTATCAATGGCAATTCCTTCGGATCAAAATCTGCAAATTCACTATAGGCTTCCAACAGTGTATCTAACTGCAATAGCTGTTCCTGACGAGAGCCATGAAGCAACATCCATAAATCCTGAATTGCTGGGCCGTTACGCGCATCATCAAGGTCAACAAACCAAGCTTCGTCACGCCACAAGATATTACCCGGATGGCAGTCACCATGAAGCCTCAATATTTGCCAATCATCGCGCCAATTTGATACTACGACATTTATCAAATCATCCAATACCGCCAAAAATTGCCTTCTCTGCCCCGCAGGAACCAATTCACATGCAGCCAAATCCTGTCGTGGTTGATGCAGATACTCATTTAACCCAATAGTTGGGCGAGAAGTGAATTTCTGCCGGCGGCCAATCTGATGAATTCTCCCTAGCAAACGCCCTACATCTTCTAATTGAAAGAGATTATCGGATTCATACTGACGCCCTCCAATGCTTGGAAAAACAGCAAAAAAGAAATCTTTAAAAGTCAGTAAAGTTTGCTTATTAAATACCAAAGGTGCCGCAACAGGTAAATCAGCTTGTTGTATCGCCAAAGCAAAATCATGCTCTTCCTGAATCTGCTGCTGATCCCAACGTAGTGGCCGGTAAAACTTCACAACATAACGTTTACGATCTTCATCTATAAACTGATAAACACGGTTCTCATAACTGTTTAACTCTGTCAGCCCGGAATCGACATACAGCCCGGTCTGCACCAATGCATCCATAATCAAATCCGGTGTTAATTCCCGGAAATTAAAAGCAGACTGGTTTGTTAGCACATTCTATTCTCTTGATTAATCTGTAATAACGGCTATACCCGTCATCTTTCAAGTTGCCTCTTTGTTGGCTGCACTCACTCACCCCGGTCACATAGTTACCTATGCTCCCGGGGATTCGCTCCTTTGCCGTCGCGATGCATCTTGAAATCCATAGGGTTATATACAAATTAACAGGGATGACCACATAGAAAAAGGATTGCTCTGTCAATAAGCGTAAAGATGACCCTTTTATCAGCACGTTATCTGGTGAGCTTATTTTAAAAATGCTCAGTTAAACCCAAATAATCAAGCTGAAAAGCAGTTATTATTAGTGGTAATAACTACCTCAGTTGATAACTTGAACATTATGCAACCAAAAATAAGCGGCGCAATCCTTGCTGGAGGTCGCGCCACCCGTATGGGCGGCAATGATAAAGGGTTAATTTTTTTAAATAAAAAACCACTGTACCAACATATTGCGGATAAGCTATTTCCACAAGTAGATGAATTAATTATCAACGCGAACCGCAATCTGGATATTTACCGACAAAGTGGTTATCAAATTGTTCCAGATTTAACACCAGACTTCTCTGGCCCCCTTTCAGGCATACTGACAGCCCTAAAATCAGCTAGTTACGATTGGGTTATATTTGTTCCTTGTGATGTACCAAATCTCCCTACTGATTTAGTCATTCGCTTATGGCAGGGAAAACAGCAAGCATTGGCAGCCTATGTAAATGATGGCAACCGGGCTCACCCTACCATCGCTTTACTACACCGCAGTCTGACTTCTCAATTAGAAAATTATTTGGCTAACGGTGATCGCAAATTAATACTGTTTATGCATAAGATCAGAGCGATCGCCGTTCAATTTGATGATAATCCCATCGTCTTTACTAATCTGAATACACCGGAAGATTGCCAACATTGGGAGCATATACAGGAGATCAAAAAATGAGTACCAAACCGCTTCCGCTACTAGGTATTACAGCCTATAGCGGAACAGGAAAAACCACACTTCTCAAACAAGTGATTCCACTATTACGTCAACGGCAAATCCGGGTTGGTCTGATAAAACACACTCATCACGATATGGATGTGGATAAACCGGGCAAAGACAGTTATGAACTGCGCAAAGCCGGTGCAGAACAAACTCTGGTTGCCAACCAACAACGCTGGGCGTTAATGACAGAAACGCCAGATTTGATGAAAGTAGATTTGAACTATCTTGCCAGCCGTTTTGATCTAAATTTACTGGATTTGATTCTAGTGGAAGGTTTTAAAGATGAGCCAATCAACAAGATCGTTCTATACCGCAACACTCTTAACCACCGATTAAGCGATCTTCTTGATCAACATGTGATTGCTGTTGCCAGTGATGAAAAATTGGAGACTATTTTGCCACAATTGAATATCAATCAACCTGAACAGGTAGCTGATTTTATTGTCGAATGGCTGAATATGGAACGTTAAGTCACTTCCGCCTGCGCCCAGTCATGTGAAAACTCCCGAAACACAGGCAGAAGACCAAAAACAACTATTGATAAGGGAATAATTAACCGATTGTACTTCTTTTGGATCAAGACCTGATTACAACACCAGCCACCAAACGCCCCTGATGGAACGTCGCCTGACGGGCAGGCAAACGTGCCACGGCCTCAGCAGAACAACTCGCTGCCACCAAGACAAATTCCGCCTTATCACCTACCCGCGGCCAAATACGCTGCCCCTGGTCATTAAGCGGTAACACACCGCCAGTAGCAATAGCCATAGCGCGGGAAAGATGAAATTCATCTGAGCCACGGTACAACTGCGCGTACAAATTCGCCTTTTCCAACATATCACCCGTGCCAAACGGCGACCAGTGATCAATCACACTATCAGTACCCGTCATAATAAATACCCCTTTAGCCATGAGTTGCGGCAACGGCATCATCAAGCTACCAATAGGCACTGTGGAAGCTATCGTGATTTGCTGCTCCGCCAAACGGGAAGCGGTTTCTGCTAGTTTCCCCTCATCCAATGCGGTCAGGGCGAAGGCGTGGCTGATAGTGACCTTACCACGCAAAGCGGATATCTTCTCCACCGTATCAATCATATAGTTGATAGCAACAACACCCGCTGGGCTTATCTCATGCAGATGAATATCCACACCAGCGTTATTATCGAGTGCAATCTGGAACATAGTATCCAGTGATTTTTCCATCGCAGCGTCCACGCTAGTAGGGTCCAACCCACCAACATACTGTACCCCCATTTGCATCGCCTCACGCATCAGTCCCTCCACTTTGGAGTGCAGCAAACCGTGCTGAGGAAAAGCAACAATTTCACAACTGAAATCATCACGGTGATTATCTAACGCATACTGCAAATGCTCCAGGCTCTTCAAACCACTAACCGGATCAATATTACAATGGCTACGGGCTACCGTACTGCCCTTGGATTGCAACAGAGCGATCAAACCCTCCGCTCGTTGCTGTGAAGTAGGCAGTAGTTTGGGGATCAGAGTTTGTTCCTGAGCGATCATATCCATAATGGTTTTACCCTGGCGGGGTAACGGTGCCTGCCACGGACCACCGTAGAAAGTCTTATCTAGATGGATGTGCATATCACGGAAAGTAGGCAACAACAGCTGTCCCTGCGCTTGATAGCATGGCAAATGCGTATTTAGTAGCACACTCGCAGCATGGATTGCAGCGATCCGACCATCTTTGATTTCCAATGTATATAATGCGGTACGTGTGCCAATCACAATATCGCCATTATATTCAAACCCATCCTCCAATAGCACATCTCTCAGATAGTAATGGCTATCAATAAGGGTAGTCTGCATCAATGATGTATTAGCGGCAGTGGTTGATGGTATAGCCTGCACTATCCCCCCGGTCAAGGAAATCGCCGCACAAGCGGTAGTGAATTTACCCGTTTGGCTGAGAAAAGCTCTTCGGCTTTGCTGCTGAGTTTTTTCCACATTTAAGTCCTTATTTGAATCCTCAAAAAAGCTCACTGAATGTGACTGATTCCCACCCTATCAAGGGGTTACGACAGTTTTTGCTAAAGAATTAGACATTGAATGACAAGATGATTGTAGCATTTAGCCAACCACGTCAATCATCCTGTAATGAACAGGTATAATGTTAAATCCACACAAACAATATACGCTTCCGTGTGTTTCATTCGTTTGTGCACAAATCCTTACACCTACCTCTGATAAGAGAGATTAATAAGAGAAAGGCCGAATGAAATCGGCCTTTAGAAAAATGTTATCGATAGGACTCAACAATATCACCGCATCGTTACAAACTCTTCCGCCGCAGTGGGATGGATTGCAACCGTGTTATCAAAGTCTTTCTTCGTTGCCCCCATCTTCAATGCAACAGCGAAACCTTGCAGCATTTCATCCATTCCGAAACCGATACCATGAATGCCAACAATCTTCTCTTCCGGCCCGACACATACCAATTTCATCCGGCACGGCTGGCGATGTTGCGTGACAGCGGTATACATTGCAGTAAAAGAAGATTGATAAGTTTTCACCTGCTCTTCACCAAATTGCGCTTTCGCCTGAGGTTCAGTCAGCCCCACAGTACCAATAGGCGGATGGCTGAATACGACAGTTGGAATATTGGTGTAATCCAGATGTTCTTCTGGTTTATTGTTAAACAAGCGCTCAGACAAACGACGACCTGCTGCAACCGCTACAGGGGTTAATTCCACAGCACCGGTGTTATCACCTACTGCATAAATACCTTTCACATTCGTGTTCTGGTATTCATCAACTTTGATGTAGCCTTTTTCATTCAACTCAACACCAGCTACAGACAAATTCAGATTATCCGTTGCGGGCTCACGGCCAATAGCCCAGATTAGGGTATCAACGGTTTGTTCTTTGCCATTTTGCAGTTGCAAGGTCAAGCTACCATCCGTATTTTTACTTACTGATTTTGGCACCGATTCTGTATGCAAAGTAGGTCCTTCGGTATTGATAACTTCCAAGAGTGTTTCAACAATCATCGGATCAAAAGAACGCAACGGTGCATGTTGACGCACAAATAGATGAGTTTCACTACCAAGAGCATGCAATACACCAGCAATTTCTACGGCGATATAGCCTGCGCCAACAACCGCAACCCGCTTTGGCATCTCTTCCAATGCAAAAAAACCATCAGAATCAATACCATATTCTGACCCTGGTATATCAGGCCGCACAGGGCGACCACCTGTCGCAATCAGAATATGATCTGCGGTGATTTTTTCACCATTCACTTCAACCGTATGTGCATCAACAAAATGGGCAAACCCTTGGATCACATCAACTTTATTGTTGCCCAAGCCACGTCCATAAGACTGGTGGATACGATCGATATAAGCAGTGCGACTGGCAATGAGTGTCTTCCAGTTAAAGCTGTTGATTGTCGTATCAAAGCCATAATCTGGCCCATATTGGTGGATAGATTCAGCAACTTGCGCTGCATGCCACATCACTTTCTTCGGAACACAGCCCACATTGACACACGTTCCACCCAATGCCTTAGCTTCAATTAGGGCACATTTCTGCCCGTACATAGCCGCACGGTTAATTGACGCTATGCCACCACTGCCACCACCAATCGCTATATAGTCGTAATGTTTGCTCATCCGGATTGTTTCCATCTAATCAATTCAAGGGAGTTAATACCCAAAGCCTATTATGGCAAAAAATATCAAGCAGTCGTGATGGTTTTAGCTCTCGCTGCCATTGTTAAAAGCTATTCTGGCACCACCCATTTAACCAAGGTGTGACCCATTCCTTCCGGCACCAGAACCTGATGTAACCACGGCAACACCGATTTCATCTGCTGTTCCAGTTTCCAAGGTGGGTTAATCACTATCATGCCAGAGGCGGTCATACCTCGCTGATCGCTATCAGGCCGGACAGCCAACTCAATTTGTAGAATACGGCGAATGCCAGTTGCTTCCAGCTCTTTAACCAGTCGTTTGATTTGCTGGCGTAACACCACTGGATACCACAATGCATAAACACCGGTTGCAAAACGTTTATAGCCTTCCTGAATAGCCTGTACGACCGCTTGGTAATCCGATTTCAGTTCATAAGGTGGATCAATAAGAATGAATCCGCGGCGACTCAGTGGTGGCAATTGTGATTTTAATTGCTGATAACCATCTTCACGCACAACCCTGGCGCGGTTATCACGGGAGAATTCATTACGTATTAGAGGAAAGTCACTCGGATGCAGTTCTGTCAGATTGAACTTATCATTCTGTCGTAACAAATGGCGGGCGATTAAAGGCGATCCTGGGTAGTAACGTAAGTTGCCACTCTGATTCAGTGCAGCTACTGCACTCATATAAGCGTTCAACTCCTGCGGTAAATCTTCACGCTGCCAGACGCGGGCAATCCCTTCCAGATATTCACTGGTACGTTCAGCATGTTCACTACTGAGTTGATAGCGGCCCGCACCGGCATGCGTATCCAGATAGAGAAAAGGTTTCTCTTTTTCTTTAAGAGATTCAATGATCAAGCTTTGTACAGTGTGTTTCAGTACATCAGCATGATTACCAGCATGAAAACTGTGACGATAACTTAGCATTAATTTCAGACCCCAGAGCAGAGAATAGGTTGATTGCCAGATAGAATACCTGACAACTAAAAACCCATCCCAGTAGATGGGACAGATGATAAGGCCCTATTATAGCCCTATTAGCGACAAAAATGTCAGACTCCTCACCTTTACTCCTATACCCGTTATCCTTCAAGTTGCCTCTTTGTTGGCTGCACTCGCTCACCCCGGTCACATAGTTACCTATGCTCCCGGGGATTCACTCCCTTGCCGTCGCGATGCACCTTGAAATCCATAGGGTATAGCGATCCCTTTAATCATATTAATTAAAATTTAGGATAAGTGAAAAATTCTGCCCGGACCTAATGTGATATTTAATGAGTAATGTTATCTGCATTTTCACTGAAAATCATAAGTAGTATTTACGTAATTACAAACAACAAGAATTGTGTAATTAAAAAAACAAGACATTAAACGAACAATTAAATATACAAGATCTTATGTTGATGTTCACGAAATCACCAATCAGGAACAGAGATTGAAAAATGTTAACACTCACTATATGGAAAAATAATCAAAAGAAAAGCCAGAAAAAATGACCAAATGTTATCGAGAGCATTAAGTAATATCGTTAAATAGTACGTGTAAAAAATGAAAGGGAGAGAAAGAAAAAAAATCAAAAAAGCTGAAAGAAGTTGAAGACAGTTATTAAAAATCTTCAACTTAAAATAAAGAAAAATTAAGCTTTTCAGCCAATGAAGAGATATTTCATTGGCTGAATGATTATATTACCTATCAGGCAACAATAGGTGCACGCCAATCATCTGCGCCGGAAGTACCTGCGGTTGTATGCTCCCAATTAATCTTACGATAAGACAGAGAAACACGAACCAGCTGAGTAAATTCAGATTTTGTTGGGTCCTGACAATGAGGCATTTGGCAATCAATGTCGATAATAGTGGCATCTTCCAACTGCGTCGTGAAGAAATGCTCTTGTTTCCCTTCAACAGAAGTGCGATACCATTTCAATACTACACTCGTCAGCATTTCACCCGAAGCCAACGCGTTATAAAGCAATGGAACAGATTTATTTAATGCAACTGTAAAACGGAATGGTTTATGAGCACGCTGACCTGAAGGCTGACCTGATTGAGGATCAGTGGGTACGGTGACGACATGATCAAATGCTTGAACCAGCATTTCATCTTCGTGGCCCTGAACGTAAATATTGCCTACTGATTCAGCAGTGAATGAACCCGCAGTAATATTGCCCTGTGTTTTTCCATTGATGGAAATATAACATGGAGTTGGCATAGAAATATCCTTTATAGAGATTGTGTCAACATTAAGGTAGCGATCATATTAATTTCAACAGTGATTATTTCATGTTGGGAAAAATCACTGGCGAATGTATTGAACGCTGTAACGGATAATAAATACCAACCCGCTCGTTTCAAAATAAAATATAAATTGCAAAATCATTGAACCATCACCAACAAATAAAAATATTATAATTAATGCCATTTTAAAGTAATGATTCTATTATTGTCTTTATTTTAAGTGTAATCAACTATAAATGCCAGTTTGATTGTTAGCTATAATTTCATATCTATATGAAATTAAAGTATTTTTATGATTTATGTCTAAATTATATTTTGTTCAATTAAAAATTGATAACTGGATCAAAAAATTAAACTTTTCCACTTGGTTAATAATGGGAATAATATTTCCATTATTAAATTAACTTACAAAATGTAAACAAAAATACACTTAGAAATACTTTGTTACATAATGAAACAAAAAATCACAAAATGTCATAAATATAAAAAACGCATGCTGTTCTATACCTATTATGGAGTACTTAAAACAAGGGCTTAGTTAAGAAAGAATCAGGATGTAACTTATTGCTAAATAAAATAAAATCATCAAAAGGCCAAATAGAGAGGTATATCTACATATATTTTAGCTTTACAATAAAAAAACAAAATGCGAAACTCTGCTTTGCAGAGCACATCTATATTGATGCTATTGCTCGATGAGTAAGAATATTCTGAATTCCGTATTTATCTATATGCTCATAAAAGTCAGCTTACTATCCAACTCAATGCAGTGAATCTCCCGTTTTTTAGTCAGGGGAAATTTTATGTTCTCCGTCACATATAGGTAGGTATCAAGGGCAATTCTCTCATCAATATTGTTATCAGATAATTCCTAATTGACTAATTGTATTACCCAAAGGATTTAAATATGAGTAAAAATAGTTCAGGTAGCGTAGCGCCGAAAGAAAGGATTAATATCAAATACGTTCCGAATACCGGTGATCAAGTCGCCGAAATTGAATTACCCCTTAACCTACTTATCGTTGGTGACCTCAAAGGAACAAAAGAAGATACGCCAATTGAAGAACGGCAAGCTGTTTCTGTGAACAAGAATAACTTTAATGCCGTGATGAATGAGGCCAACATCAATCTCACTTTTAGTGTCCCCAATCGTCTTAATGATAATAACGGAGATGACCTGCCAGTTAACCTGGAAATAAAATCACTCAATGATTTTTCACCCGATAACGTGGCGAAGAAAGTGCCTGAATTAAATAAACTTTTAGAACTGCGTGAGGCGCTCGTCGCACTAAAAGGGCCACTAGGAAATATTCCGGCATTTCGCACCCGCCTACAGGAATTATTGGGTGATGAAAAAGTCCGCGAACAACTTCTAAAAGAACTTGAAATCGTCAATCAAAAGTAATTGACTGAAAAGGAGTTTTTAACATGTCCTTGCATGAAGAGAGCAGTACAACATTAACCCCAGAGTCCACGACTTCTTTGCTTGACGAGATCATGTCTCAAGCAAGAATGACGCCGGAAAATGATGGCTACCATATCGCGAAACAGGGTGTTGCCGCTTTTATCAGCAGCATTTTGGATACCGGTGCTAACGAAGAACCTGTCAACAAACTTGTCGTTGATAGAATGATTGTTGAGCTTGATAAGACACTCAGCGCTCAAGTTGATGAAATTATGCATGCCAAAGAATTCCAAGAGCTGGAATCATCATGGCGTTCACTGAAATTGCTGGTTGATCGCACCGATTTCCGTGAAAACATCAAAATCAACATTATCCATGCGACCAAAGAAGAGTTACTGGAAGATTTCGAATTTTCACCAGAAATCATCCAATCAGGTTTATACAAACATGTTTACTCGACAGGTTATGGTCAGTTTGGTGGTGAACCGGTTGCGGCGGTCATCGGTAACTATGCGTTCAGCAATAGCTCACCCGATATCAAACTGATGCAATATGTCAGTGCGGTTGGCGCAATGGCTCACGCGCCATTCCTCTCTTCCGTTGCGCCTGATTTCTTTGGTATCAGTAGTTTTACCGAGTTGCCAGCGATTAAAGATCTGAAATCTGTCTTCGAAGGTCCTGCACACACCAAATGGCGTGCGCTGCGCGAATCGGAGGATTCACGTTATCTTGGTCTGACTACACCACGTTTCTTGTTGCGTTTACCTTATTCAACCGTCGAAAACCCAATTAAAAACTTTAACTATCAGGAAGATGTCAGCAAAGATCATGAGCATTTCCTGTGGGGTAATACCGCTTATCTTCTGGCAACCTGTTTGACTGACAGTTTCGCCAAATATCGCTGGTGCCCGAATATTATCGGCCCACAAAGCGGGGGTACTGTCAGCGATCTACCGGTTCACCTGTTCGAAGCAATGGGGCAGATTCAGGCCAAGATCCCGACAGAAGTTTTGGTTACTGATCGTCGTGAGTTTGAATTGGCGGAAGAGGGCTTTATCACCCTGACAATGCGTAAGGGTAGTGATAATGCGGCATTTTTCTCTGCCAACTCAGTCCAGAAGCCAAAAGTTTTCCCGAATACTCGCGAAGGGAAAATGGCTGAAACCAATTACAAACTGGGTACTCAACTGCCCTATATGTTCATCATCAACCGCCTTGCACACTACATCAAAGTGTTACAGCGCGAGCAGATTGGTTCCTGGAAAGAGCGTCAGGATTTGGAGCGTGAACTGAACACTTGGCTGAAACAGTACATTGCCGATCAGGAAAATCCACCAACGGATGTCCGTAGCCGTCGTCCTCTGCGTTCTGCCCAAATTCAGGTTTTGGATGTGGAAGGAGATCCAGGCTGGTATCAAGTGGCAATGCAGGTTCGCCCTCATTTTAAATATATGGGAGCCAGCTTTGAGTTGTCACTAGTAGGGCGTTTGGATAAGGAGTAATGAGTGATGGCCGCGCTGTACAGTTGGAATAGAGAAGGCTCTGCCAGCTTGTTCGAGCGTATTCAGGGGAAGAACTCCGGTTCTTCCCGCCAATCAAGAATGCGTGAACTGCTCAACTCTATAAAACGGCACCTGAATCATGTGCTCAATACCCATCCGGGTGCTTGTCAGAGTGCGACTGATCTTGGCGTCATTGATCTCAATGACGCCACAACCACGGCAACTGACTTTAAACAGAGTATTGAGCAGGCAATAGAGCACTGCATCAGAAATTATGAACCGAGAATATCGTCAGTCACTGTCAATGCAATCCACGATGATAGTGATCCGCTGTTGTTATGTTTTCACATCAGCGCCCAGGTATCCCTGGATGATATTCATGACGTTGTTGAATTTAACATTCAACTGGATAACAACCGGCGTTATTGCCTAGAGAGGACTCAATAAAATGTCACTTGAAAAATATTTTAGAGAGGAACTGGATTACCTCAGACAATTGGGGCGACAAGCTGCAATTGAACATCCTCACCTCGCCTCATTTTTGTCTGAACAAGGCTCTGACCCGGATGTTGAGCGTCTGCTAGAAGGATTTGCCTTTCTCGCGGGTAACTTACGGGCAAAAATTAATGATGAATTCCCTGAACTCACTCATGGATTGTTGCATATGCTATGGCCCAATTACCTGCGGCCAACGCCTAGCATGACCATTATCCAATATACACCTGATGATAATGCCATCAAACAAGCGACGCAGATCCCGCGTGGAACTCAAATCAAAAGCCGTCCGCTGGCGGATGATAGCGAAAATGATGAGGATGAAGATAATTACTTAAGCAATACCAAGACTCAAAAAACAGGCCAAGACAATCATCGCTGTACTTTCACTTTATGCCGTGATGTTTGGCTGCTTCCGATGTCTGTCCGGGGCATTTCAGTCAATAATAGTAATGAGCAGGGTGTCATCAGTCTAAATTTCACCTCAAAAACAGAGCTTACCTTACCAGAACTGCAACTTGATAAGCTGCGTTTTTATCTAAGCGGCGATGATTACAGCAGCACACAACTCTATTTCTGGCTCAGTTACTACCTTAAAGACGCAAAACTTGTCGTCGGCGATACCACCATTTCATTACCGAATTTCGACTTCGTTCCAGTGGGTTTTAATCGGGAAGACGCCCTATTGCCGTACCCGAAAAATGCTTACATGGGTTATCGCGTCTTACAAGAGTACTTCTGTTTTTCCGAAGGTTTTCTATTTTTCGATGTTACTGGCATCCCTAAATTACCGGCGGATCTTAAAGCCCAAGATTTCACGCTGGATCTCTATTTCTCAGAAGCACTGCCACCAGAAATCAAAATTCGCCAAGATACTTTTCGGTTGCATTGCGTTCCGGCAATCAATCTCTTTCCAATGGATAGTGAAGTTATTCAATTGGATGGTAGTCAGGACGAATATCCATTAAGAACCAGCTATAGCCATCCTAATCGCTATGATATTTTCTCCGTGGATAAAGTGGAAAGCTATCTGACCAATAATGACGGTACATTTGACCGCAGCCGAGGGGTGGAGCGGATCTATGTGCCATTTGAAAGCTTTCATCATCAGATCGAACATGAAAGCGAACTCAATACGCGCTATTTCCGTATTAAGGTTAAAGAATCGCCCTTTCGTAACGGGCTTGAACACTATATCTCTTTCGTACGTGGCGATGCGTCATTGCTGCTGGAATTGGAGCGTAGTGAAAGTATCTCTATCCGACTAACTTGTACTAACCGCGAATTACCCCTGCAACTCCGGGTAGGTGATATTAATTACACCTCAGCGGGAAGCCCTTCATTTGCGCCATTTCATAACATAACCCGCCCATCCGTTCCACTCTATCCACTGCTGAGCGGCAAGTATCACTGGGAGCTTATTTCCAATATGTCACTGAACTATATGACACTATTGAACAAAGATGCATTAAAGGAGGTACTGAGTACTTACGATCTCCCCAGCCGATATAACCGACAATCCTCACGATCATCACAAAAACGGCTAGATGCAATTGAACGGATCGAAACGAGGCAAATAGATCGACTATTTAAAGGTCTCCCGGTACGTGGTTCGGAATCAACATTGTATATCCGGCAACAGGCTTTCTGTTCTGAAGGAGAGCTCTATATGTTCGGCACCATACTGTCACGCTTCCTTGCGTTATATGCCAGCATTAACTCCTTCCACATGTTGAAGGTGATCAATCTAGATAATCAGGAATGCTATCAATGGCCGGTACAAATAGGTCAACATGCGTTGATGTAACAGATAACAACTCGTCAGCAAAACGCTCGTTGGATGTATCAAAATACGATTTTTATCAATTGGTCGAATTACTCAACCAATTGGCGGTAGCGTGGGAAAAAACTGGGCAAACTAATCGTCCTGACCGTGAAGCAATCTGTTTTACATCCAGTGCCAGCCTGGCTTTTCCAACTAGAGATATTGTTTCTGTAAAACGTACCAAACAAGGTCGTTTTCATGTAGAAGTCTCTTTCCTTGGGCTACATGGTAGCCAGTCTCCCATACCTGGTTACTACCTTGATTCGCTGGCATGGGAAGACGCCCAGGATGAAAACCGACTGACAGACTTTTTGAATGTTTTCAATCACCGTTCAATCGTTATGCTCCATCAGATCTGGCGGAAATATCGCTATTACATCTGTTTCGACAAGAATGGGCAGGATGATTTTTCTCAGCGTATGTTCTCTCTAGTAGGACTTGGCAGTCGTGTGAACCGTACTCATTTAAAAATCAACCATAGCAAAATGCTAGCCTATGCAGGTCTGTTAGCTAACCCGGGCCGATCACCAGAAGTGATATGCAGCCTGGTTTCACATTGCTTTGATTTGCCAGATGTTACTGTTCATGGCTGGCAATTACGGAAAGTCGCCATTCCCTCATCACAACAAAACCGTTTGGGTGAAACGCTGACAATAGATGGTGAGAAAAATACGGAAATGTCCGTATTAGGTGAAAACTTCACCATCGGATCATGGGTAAAAAACTACAATAGTAAGTTTATGTTATGCATCAACGATCTATCCCGTGAACATTTCCTGTCATTTCTTCCCGACGGCAAAAATTTCCTACCACTGGTGATGTTTATCTGTTTTGTCCTGCGTGATCAATTGGCTTGGGATCTGCGTCTTGGCTTGGCTGAAAACCAAGCAGGCGGCATGGTGCTTGGCACGAAATTAAACAATAACCTGGGGTGGACCAGCTTTCTCGGCGAGCCGGAAAAGAAACCTTTTATCACGATTTCAGTGAGTGGATAAAGACGATGGAAAAACAACAGCCAACCCTTTCATTACGAGTACTCAATAGTGATCAACTGGAAAGCGGTAAATCCGCCAGTTGCCTATTCTCCACTCAAGGTGGCACTGTCGGCAGCAGTAAGAGCCATCTTTGGTCCATTCAGGATCTGCAAGGCAATATCGATCCTTCACAATTTACTATTCAGTGGCGAGATGGCGCATTCTGTCTACAAATGATCGCTGGCCCTCTATCTGTGAATCAATCACCATTGACCTCTGGTGTTAGCGTCATCCGACTGCAACAAGCGGATGAAATTACCATTGGTAAACTGGTGATCAAAAGTTATATCAGTTTTTCCGACGCAGATCGCATTGATCCCATGACAGTATCACCGGAATCACTGGTCTCTAGCTATAGCAATCCACTGGACGCGATGATGGAAAAAAAACCTGTCCAGGATACCGCGTTCACCGATCATGATTCTTTGGCACCCACGATTAAGCACGATTTCAGTCACGATCCGCTTAAGGTTCTCGATAGTGAAAATCTAACCACACTGGACCAGACCTTAGAGAATGACGACATAACCCAAAGCCTACAACAGGGCCATTACCAAGCTCCATTATTCTTCTCTCCCCTCTCAGATAACAGAGGCAATGCTATGGATCGGGATTTTGTTGATTTACCGAATATCTCTTCACCTTTAAGTGAAGAGTACCAGGACATGGAACAGCAACATGTGGCTATCACCCCACTGATGCGAGGGTTGAACACACAATTGCCTTTGCATAACAGCCAACAGGCTAACGACTTTCTGGAAGAAATGGGTAAGACCATGAAAGCGGCAATTGAAGGTCTACTGGTACTGCAACGTACACAGCATGGGCTGCGCGATAAGCAATTGCGCCCTATCGAAGATAATCCGCTACGGCTGAACATGGACTACAACACCACTATGCAGGTGATGTTTGCGGATCAAAAAAGCCCAGTACATCTCTCTGCCCCTTCCGCTGTCGCTGAAAGCTTACATAACCTGCAATTGCACTATCAGGCTAACCGGATTGCGATCACTGCCGCCTTGAACACCATGCTAGATGCTTTCTCACCGGAACACCTACTGAGCCGTTTTGCCCAGTACCGCCGCAGCAATGAGATACAGGAAAAAAATGCAACCTGGGCATGGGAAATGTACACCAGCTACTACCGCGAACTGGCTTCCAGCCGCCAACAGGGATTCGAAAAACTGTTCGGTGAAGTCTATGAGCAAGCTTATGACCGTGCTCTGCGTCAAGGTTTAGAGGATAGCCAGTAATGAAGCGCTCCGGCGGTAATACCTCATGGTCCGGTAGCTATACCGTATGGTTTATATTGCTGGCAGCGCTGATATTAAGCGGCTGTAGCAGTGCATGGCAAGCAACGAAGAAAGTCGGACAGGTAGTCTGGGACCCATCAACTCCTGTCGGTCAACCTGCGAACTTACCTTCCACCGTCGCGATAACTTTGCTGGCAGAACCTGATATCAACCCCAATAAAAATGGAGAAGCCACTCCGGTTGAAATGCATCTGCTCTATCTCAGTGAAGATTCCCGTCTACTTGCCGCTGATTATGACCAACTGGCGAGTGACAAACTGGATAAAGCGCTGGGGAAAAATTACATCGACCATCAGGATTACACCTTATTGCCGGGGCAGTACAAACCACTGCCAGTCATCCCGCTGGAAAAAAATAGCCGTTACATCGGCGTTATCGTTCGCTATGCCGATATTAATCAATCCGAATGGAAAAAGGTCATCCGTGTGAAAGACACAGGACAGCAATACCACATTCTGGTGCATATCAGAGCGAACGAAGTTGAACTTAGAAAAGAGGAGCAATAATTATGTCAGGTAAAAATCGGGTGATTTGGCGCGAAGGATTATTCATCAAGCCACAACACTTTCAGCAACAACAAAAACATAATGACTATCTGGCTCATAGCCGCCTGACAACCTTTATCGAACACTATTACGGTTTCAGTTCCCTGACTATCGACAAAGATCTTCTTGCTCTTGGGCGTATCAGTATTACCGAAGCCAGCGGTATTATGCCGGATGGCACTATATTCTCGATTCCCCATCAGGATGCCACTCCCCAACCGCTTAATGTGATCGATATTAACGGGCCTGGCAGCAAAAATATCTACCTGGCACTCCCCATAACTAACGATACCTTTAATGAAATCTCCCATCCTGAATCCAGGCATGCTGGGGCTGTACGTTACCGTGCACATATAAATAATATCCGTGACTTGCATACGGATGATGGTGATGTCAGCCCCGTCACTCTGGCACAACTGACACCGATTTTGAAACAGGGATCAGAAGACCTCAGTGCTTTTTCCCTGCTGCCACTATGCCGGATAAAAGAGGGGGTTAAAGGTGCAGCCCTCGCTCTTGATGAGGATTTCATCCCAACTTGTACTGCTGTCAAAGTGTCCGAAAAACTGCAACGCTATATGGGTGAAATAGAAAATACACTAACGGAACGAGCTCAAACTCTTGCGAAGCAGATTGGTTCACCTGGTCAGCAAGGCGTTGCTGATGTGTCTGAATTTATGATGCTCCAGTTACTTAACCGAGTTCATCCCTGGTTTACCCATTATTCTAAGCAAGCTCTTCTTCACCCTCAGGACTTCTTCACCCAAGTTCTCCAAACTTGGGCTGAATTGAAAACATTTACGGATAAATCCCGTTTGGTCGGCAATGTACTAAATTATGATCATAGCAATCTGACTGACACATTCCTGAACCTCATGCGTCACATGCGCCGGGAAATGAATGTCGTTCTGATGCCACGAGCAATCGCCCTACCGCTACAGATTCAGGGGAATGGTTTCCGGGTAGCAACTATCCATGATCCCGATCTATTACACAAAGCAGCTCTCATCTTGGCCGTTCGCGCGCAGATTCCACAGGAGCAGTTACGCCGACAGTTCGTTCAGCAGATCAAAGTTGCATCGCAGGAAAAAATCCGCGAAATGGTCAGCGTCCAGTTACCCGGGGTCGCTATAGAGGCGCTTTCCGCCGCTCCACGTCAATTGCCTTATCACGTCGGCTACACCTATTTCTGTTTTGATCAACAAGGTCCGGCATGGCAAGAGATTTTGAAGGGCAACTCCATCGCTTTCCACGTTTCAGGAGAATTCCCTGGATTAGATATGCAACTCTGGGCAGTCAGTAACGGGATTGATTAATGAAAACTGAAACCATAAATGACAATCCTATTCCGACGCAGGAAGTCACTGATAATACTGTGCATCTTCAGTATCAGTTACCGCTACGCGGAGAAAGCCTAAACCCGATGATCGATGCCGCTACACCGCTGCTCGGCATGGTCATGCGTCTAAAAGACATGGGTGAGCAACCACTGCCGGACCAGCTTTATCAGCAGGTCGTTACTGATATTCAGGCAATTGAACAACTTCTACAAACCAAAGGTTATGAGCCGGGCGCCATTATCTCTTTTCGCTATACGCTCTGTACCTTCATTGATGAAACCGCATTGGGTCATGGTTGGAATAGCAAGAATGAGTGGTTACAACAATCACTACTGGTTCGATTCCACAACGAAACTTGGGGTGGTGAAAAAGTCTTTCAATTGTTAGATCGGTTGATGGGTGAACCGCAGCGCTATCAACATCTGCTGGAGTTTATCTATCTCTGTTTCTGCCTCGGTTACCGTGGTCGCTATAAAGTTGCTTCGCAGAAAAGTGATGACTTTGAACGTTTATTCCGTCGATTACACCAACAACTGCACGCGTTGCGGGGCGAAGCTCCTTCCATCATTCTCCACAGTAACGCCAATGAGCGTAATGATCGCTATCGCTTGGGTAAACGTCTGACTATTAAGCATCTGTTCTGGAGCGGTATTACGCTGCTCGCTATCGTTTATGGCTTCTATGCTATCCGTCTGCACAACCAAACCCAGAACATCTTACAACAGCTAAATAACTTACTGAGCTAGGAAAGAACCGATGATTCAGATTGATCTACCTACATTAGTTAATCGCTTAAATCCGATGACTCGGCACGCTCTGGAAGCGGCGGCGGCGCAGTGTGTCAGCCAACAGCAACCTGAGATCACGGTTTCTCAGCTACTACTGCAAATGATCAACACGCCCCTTAGTGATGTCAGAGCGATCTTCAATCAAGCCGAAGTAGACAGCGATTTGTTGAAAGAGCAACTTGATCAGATGATCCCTCACCATCAAGCAATGGTTCAGGCCTATCCTAGCTTTTCTCCAATGCTGGTGGAGTGGTTACAGGATAGCTGGCTGTTAGCATCAACTGAGATGCAGCATCAGGAATTGCGCAGTGGTGTCATGCTGATGACCTTGCTGTTCAGCCCGTTACGTTACCTGACACCACAATCCTCACGTCTTTTGTCGGGCATAAACCGCGAATTGTTACGCCAGAATTTTACCCAATGGACCGCCGGTTCTGCCGAACAACCGGTTGTGGAAAACGATAAAAACG
Source organism: Photorhabdus sp. HUG-39 (assembly GCF_963878365.1). Taxonomy (NCBI): domain Bacteria; kingdom Pseudomonadati; phylum Pseudomonadota; class Gammaproteobacteria; order Enterobacterales; family Morganellaceae; genus Photorhabdus; species Photorhabdus sp. HUG-39. Next base: position 79,425 of record NZ_CAWNWY010000022.1, read on the forward strand.
GACAAGGCAAGGCCGCCGCCGGCAGTGATAGCTTGCTTGCCCGTTTCACTCAAAATATGACAGAACAAGCTCGTCAGGGAAAACTCGATCCTGTTCTATGCCGTGACAGAGAAATCGACCTAATGATCGATATTCTCTGCCGGCGCCGTAAAAACAACCCGATTGTGGTGGGTGAAGCAGGCGTCGGTAAAAGTGCGCTCATCGAAGGGTTGGCTTTGCGCATTATCGACAACCAAGTGCCGGAAAAACTGCGTAACAGTGAATTGATGACGCTGGATCTGGGAGCGCTACAAGCGGGTGCGGCGGTAAAAGGGGAATTTGAAAAACGTTTCAAAGGCATTATGAATGAAATAAATCAGTCATCCGTACCGATTATTCTGTTCATCGATGAAGCTCATACCCTGATTGGCGCCGGTAATCAGCAAGGCGGACTGGATATCTCCAACCTGCTAAAGCCCGCTCTGGCACGGGGCGAATTGAAAACAATTGCTGCGACCACGTGGGGCGAATACAAAAAATATTTCGAAAAGGATGCTGCCCTCTCCCGCCGTTTTCAACTCGTTAAAGTGGCCGAACCGACCGCGGAAGAAGCCATCATTATTATGCGTGGCCTGCGGGCAATCTATGAACAATCTCATGGCGTACTAATCGATGATGAAGCACTAAAAGCCTCTGCGGTATTAAGCGACCGTTACCTCTCTGGACGCCAGTTGCCAGACAAAGCCATTGATGTGCTGGATACCGCCTGCGCCCGCGTTGCCATCAACTTGACTTCACCGCCGCGCCAAATTTCTGCCCTGAAAAACCAACTGCATCAGCAACAAATGGAATCAGACGTGCTGGCAAGGGAACAGCGCATGGGACTCAACCAGCATACGGATAGACTGGATGAACTGCGGCAACAACAGCAGGAAGCCACGGAGAAATTGGCTGAATTGGAAGCCAGTTGGCAGCAACAACAGCTATTAGTTCAGCAAATTATTGAACTACGCCGTCAACTATTAACCGATAAGGCAGAAGAGAGCGAAGCCGCCGCCGAGGTAACAACTGACGAGTTGATTGCACAATTGGCTGAACGCAATGAACAGTTGGAACAATTACAGCAACAACAAACGCGCGTTTCGCCTCATGTGGATAAGAACCAGATTGCGGCGGTTATCGCTGAATGGACTGGCGTACCCCTTAATCGCCTGTCACAGAGTGAACTTTCCGTGGTGACTGAACTGCCAATGCATCTGGGACAAAGCATCAAAGGACAAGATCTCGCGATTAAATGCCTGCATCAACATTTGTTGACTGCCAGGGCGGACCTACGCCGTCCCGGTCGTCCATTGGGCGCCTTCTTGCTGGTAGGGCCCAGTGGCGTCGGTAAAACTGAAACCGTTTTACAGATTGCCGAATTGATGTTTGGCGGACGTCAATATCTGACCACTATCAATATGTCGGAGTTTCAGGAAAAACACACGGTTTCCCGCCTGATGGGTTCGCCTCCAGGCTATGTTGGCTATGGGGAAGGCGGCGTACTCACCGAAGCTATTCGCCAGAAACCTTATTCCGTCGTCCTGCTCGATGAAGTGGAAAAAGCGCATCCTGATGTATTGAACCTGTTCTATCAGGCATTCGATAAAGGTGAGTTAGCCGATGGGGAAGGCCGAGTGATTGACTGTAAAAATGTGGTCTTCTTTTTAACGTCCAACTTGGGCTATCAAACTATCGTCGACAATGCCGATAAACCGGCAGAGATGAATGACCGGCTTTATCCTGAACTGGCGGCTTTCTTCAAACCCGCCTTACTGGCACGAATGGAAGTGGTGCCTTATCTACCGTTAGGACACGACACCCTGAAAACCATTATTCAGGTCAAACTGGCGCGCCTCGATAACTTATTGCGTCAACGCTTCAATGCCGAAGTCACCCTGAGTGATGAGGTGGCTGAAGAGATACTGCAACGGGCAACCCGGGCTGAAAATGGCGCGCGCATGCTGGAATCGATCATTGATGGCGCTTTGCTGCCGCCATTATCTCTGCTGTTGTTGCAAAAAATGGCTGCCGGAAAGCAGATCAGCGCTATCCAGCTAACTGTTAACGACCATCAATTCAACGCGGTGGTTGAGGAGATACCATGAAACAACGGCTGAAAAGCGCATTAGCGTTATTGGAAAATGACTCTATCGAGCAACTGGTTCACCACTTTCTTCAAGTGAATCACCAACGCCAGCGTTTTGACGCCTTGCTGGTCTCTCTGCTTAACGTGAATGAAAACCGTCTGGAATGCTACCGGCTGCCGGCGCCAAACCAAATAAGCGCGCTACAACTGGATGTCAATATCGGTGATATTAACCATCCACTGATACAAATCCTGTACAAAGGTACCCCTACGACCTGGGAATCACTCAATCAGGGAGTACGAATAGACAATCGAAACTTTCGCATTTTCGTCGAAGAACTCCCTCATCGCTGCGGCCTACATGCTATCCCGTTGTTTAATTGCAACGGGCAAGCGTGTGGCGTGATTGCTGTTTTCGCCAAAGATGTTCGTCGTTTTGCTGACGATAGCAACATGTTTTACATCTACTGCCTCGTCATGCAACACCGATTGAAAAAATTACAGGAACTGGAACAACTGCGTGAACAATTACGCCAGATCCGCCAGGTTTTTCAGACACAACGCCAGAAAGAAAAACAGCTTGATGAATTGCTGGCTTCGTTAAGTACCACAGCAGAAAACAAAACATCAGCCAGCGTCTCCCACGATTACAGCAAAATCGACGACTTATCTCAGGCACTCGAAGAGTTCGAATGCGCAGTACTGATACAACGCCAACATATTTACGGCAATAACACCAAACAGATTGCCGAAAGCTTAGGTATCGCACCCCGTACACTGACTTACAAACTGGCGAAATACAGGTGTAAATTATGAGTTTTCTGTTACTGGTCAGTTCACTAATCGCCTCTCTGACAGGCAAACCCGATATTCAGCCAGATCAGGAAACCCCAACAGCGCCTTCACTACCCGCTTTACTGCAATGCCGGGCAGAACCGTCGCCGTTGGTTAGACTCGATTGCTACGACCGTCTATTGGATAAAGTCGATAATATTGCCGTTATCCCGTTAGAAAAAACTGGCCCTGTTTGGCGACAGGCAATGGAACAGGAGATGAAACGCACTGACCATTCAACCGGTTTTATCACCACCCAATCTGACAGTATACCGACTCGCGTCATACTGACTACACCCGCGATGGGTGCTCCACCCCCCCGGCCAGTACTGATGCTCAGTTGTATCGATAACATTACCCGAATACAAATTGCCCTGGCTAAACCACAAGATAGCGGCACTGTGATGATTTCGACGGAAATAGCCCAATTCAGTGCTGACTGGTTCTTACGCGAAAACGGCTACCTGCTGGAATCCAGCCGTGGACTCCCGGGCATTGAAGAACTCAAACGACTGATGACAGGAAAAACCCTGACCATCAAAACCGGCAACGGAAACCGAATGACATTTAACATTTCTCAACTGGAACAGGCGGTGAAACCTTTACGCTCCGCCTGTCGCTGGTGATCTCAATGGATATCAGGAAACAATTTGACTGGCAGGGCCTCCTGCTGACCCCCCTGCCGGATGAACTCATCAGCCGGGCGCTGGATGAAAACGAACCCGCCTGGGAATATATCGACGGGGAGATGGTTAAGCTGGGATCGCTAACCCATTCCAGCCTTAATATTGAAGAGATCCAGCGTCAGGCGCTGCAACTGTTCAGCGAAAAAAGCAAAGATTTCAGACTGATGGTTCATTTACTGCGGACACTGCAACACGGCAGTCACCCCGCTGAACTCATCCTGGCAATGGAGCTGTTGGCCGATTACATCCCGCATTACTGGCAGGCAGCCTGGCCACAAAAACCTCAGCTCAAGCGCCGCCTGGCCCAACAGGTGATTAAACGTTTTGACGCTGCGCAACCCGGCTTCTGCGAACAGGCGGATGAGACGCAGCGCGAAGAGGCACAGGGCGCACTGGCGCATCTGGCACAATGCTGGCATACCGACGAACCGGCACTGGCTAAAGAGATCGACCGGTTACGCCCCTGCTACGCCCGTAAACCTCAGCCCAAACCGGTCGCCGCGCCGGCTGAACCGGCAGAAACAACGGCACAATCGGCAAACACGTCAGCACGGACATCCCCCCCTATACCGGATGTCACTGTAGACAGTACCGGTGAAAAAGCCTGGAAACAGACGCTCCTGACCGTGGCCGACCTGCTATGCGAACGCCAGCCTGATGCCCCGGTGGGTTACCGGCTGCGTCGTTATGCGATCTGGCACACCCTGACCACGGCGCCGATGGCGAATGGCGCCGGCAAAACACCACTGGCGCCGACGTCGGCAGACCGTACCGCCGATTATCTGACGAAACTCCCGGCGGCGGATAACGCCCTGCTGCAACAGATAGAACAGAGCCTGACACTGGCCCCTTACTGGCTGGACGGGCACGCTCTCGCGGCGCAGGCCGCCGGAAAACTCGGTTACCACGCCGTGGCTGACGCTATTCGCGATGAACTCCGGGCCTTTCTTGACCGTCTGCCAGCCTTACAGCGCCTGTCTTTCTCCGACCGGAGCCCGTTTATCTCAGACGCCACCCTGAACTGGCTGCATCCCCCGGCGACCGCCACCGTCAACAACGCCGCCACGCCGGAACAGGACGCTGTCTGGCACTGTTTTCAGCAGCACGGTCTGGAAGCCGCCCTAAAAGCGGCGGAACAATATCAGCAACACCTGACCGAACCCCGGGATCAGTTCTACGGTCAGTTACTGACGGCACAGTTACTGGAGCAGGCGGGCATGAACGCGCTGGCACAACAACATTACCGCCAGCTGCGCCAGGCCGGACAGCACCTGTCACTCGCCGACTGGGAACCCGGCCTGCTGGCGGCGCTGGCCGAAAAAGCCCCGATGACCGCCCCCGCAAAGGCGACGACCGCAAACAGGAGCGTTAACTCATGAACTGGCTTTCTCTACTGCTCAACAATATCAAAAAACCGGCGATGCCGCGTCTGCCGCCCCTGAAAGCCACCGCCTCGCTGATACTGGCCCTCCTGCCCTGTCTGGCCCTCCTCTGGCTGTGGTGGTGGGGACCCGACTGGCAGTTTAAGCAGACTCATCCGCTGGAAACCCTGTCTGCCCGCTGGCTGGCGACGGTCGTCATCCTCCTGCTGGCCCTGAGCGTTGTCGGGATAAAAATCTGGCGCCGCCTGCGCCAGCTTGAAAAGCTTAAACTGGATGTGGAACTGAACACCGTCGATCCGGCGCGGGCCGACATCACCCGTCAGGACAGGTATCTCCAGCACTGGCAAGCCCGGCTGCAACGCCATCTGGGGACCCGGGATTATCTCTACCAGCGCCCCTGGTACCTGGTGATGGGCAACACCGGCAGCGGCAAAACCTCCCTGATTCAGGCCGGCTGCCGGCTGACTGACATTGCGGCCCCGGACACCCTGAGCGGGGAAGACGCGCTGCCGCTGCATCTGCGCTGCTGGCTGGGGGAGAAAGCCGTCCTCATTGACCCGGACGGCTTCCTTATCGACCAGCTATCGCCGCCGGACACCGGCCAACCCCAGCTGCCCGCCCGCCTGTGGCAGGCCCTGCTCGCCTGGCTCACCGAAAACCGTCAGCGCCAGCCCCTTAACGGCATTATTCTGACCGTGGATATTCACCGCTTACTGACCGCCAGCAAAGCACAGCGGGAACGGGAGATTGCCGCGCTGCACCTGCGCCTGCAAGATCTGCGGTTAACCCTGCATCATCATCTGCCCTGCTATCTGGTGCTGACCAAACTCGATCAGCTGCACGGTTTCAGTGCCGCCTTTCAGTCACTGGACAGGCCGCAGCGCGCCCAGATCCTGGGCGTCACCTTTAGCCTGAACGCGCAGGACGAGCAGCGCTGGCGCGCGGAGCTGGCACAGTTCTGGCACCAGTGGATGCAGCAGCTCAACGCGGCCATGCCGGACATGATGCTCAACAAAGTCGACAGCAGTCAGCGCAGCCCGCTGTTCAGCTTCACCCGCCAGATACAGGGGCTGCACAGCTATCTGGTGCCGCTGCTGGAGGGGCTCCTCGCCAACGGCGGCCCGGCACAGCCCGGCCTGCGGGGGGTTTACCTCACCTCGTCCCAACAAATCGGCCAGATGGATGACCTGTTTACCCAGTCTGCCGCGGCGCAGTATCACCTGGGGCCGCAGGCTTTTCCCACCTGGCCGGTGGCGGACACCGTGCCCTACTTCACCCACGCGCTGTTTGAAGAGGTCCTGCTGGCCGAACCGAATCTGGCGGCGGAAAACCGGCTGTGGCTAAGCCGCAACCGCCGTCAACTCCTGGCCTTCTCCGCCGTAGGCGCCGGGGTGGCGCTGGCCCTGTGGACCGGCTGGCACGCCGCCTATCAGCAGAACTACCGGGCCGGCGACGAGGTCCTGGCGCAGGCCAAAACCTTCCTGTCGGTGCCGCCCCCCAAAGGCGAAGACCGTCTCGGCAATTTACAGCTTCCCCTGCTCAATCCTATCCGTAAGGCCACGCTGGCCTACGGGGATTACCATCAGAAAGGGCTGCTGGCGGATATGGGGCTCTATCAGGGCGCGGCGGTCGGCCCGTATGTGGAAAACACCTACCTGCAACTGCTGTCTCAGCGCTTCCTGCCCGCCTTAATGAACGGCCTGCTGGATGACCTGAACCGGGCGCCGAAAGGCAGCGAAGAAAAACTGGCCGTCCTGCGTATCATGCGGATGCTGGAAGACGGCAGCGGCCGCCATAAATCGCTGGTCGAACATTATATGCAGGCGCGCTGGAGCCAGGCGTTTAACGGCCAGCGCCCGTTACAGCAACAGTTACTGACGCATCTGGACTATGCCCTGGATCACACCGACTGGCGGGCCGCGCGGGAGGCGGGCGATCAGGCCGCTATCAGCCGCTTTGCCCCTTACCAGCGGCCGATGATAAATGCCCAGAAAGAGCTGAGTCAGCTCTCTATTTATCAACGGGTCTACCAGAACCTGCGCATTAAAGCCCAGGATTCACTGCCGCCCCCCCTCAACCTGCGCGACCAGATTGGCCCGAGCTTTGACCGCCTCTTTATCGCCAATAATGACAAGCAACTGATTATCCCGCAGTTCCTGACGATAAACGGCCTGAACAACTACTTCGTCAAGCAGGACGACCAGTTGATCGACCTCACCGTTATGGACAGCTGGGTCCTGAACCTGTCGCATAACGTGCAATACAGCGACACGGACCGCAAAGCAATCCAGCGCCAAATCACCGAGCAGTACCTGGGGGACTACACCGCCACCTGGCGCGCGGCCATGAACAACCTGGATATTCGTGACTTTACCGATATCCCGCAGGCCATCAGCGCCCTTGAACAGGTCATCAGCGGCGAGCAGCCCATCAGCCGCGCCCTGCAAATCCTGAGTGACAACACCCGCCTGCCGGGGATTGACGAGACGCTGCCGGCCAAAGCCCGGCAGGCGTTACGCGATACCCCGGATTACCGCCTGCTGGCGCGTATTCACCGGGAATTCGCGCCGGAAACCGCGGTGCTGGTGGAGTCCGGGGATAAAAACAGCACCTTACAGGGGGTTTATCAGCAACTGGTGGCGCTGCACCGTTACCTGCTGGCGATTCAGAATGCCCCGGTCCCGGGTAAAGCCGCCCTGAGCGCCGTTCAGAAGCGGCTTGAACAGCATAACAGCGACCCGATTTTCGACGTGCAGCAGCGGGCGAAAACCCTGCCGGCGCCGCTCAACCGCTGGGTCGGCGAGCTGGCCGAACAGGCCTGGCGGGTAGTGATGAGAGAAGCCATCCGCTCGCTGGAAATCGAATGGCACGACACCGTCGTCAGACAGTACCAGACCTACCTGGCCGGACGCTATCCCTTCAACCCGGCAGCTGCTCAGGATGTGCCGCTCAGTGAGTTCGAGCGGTTCTTCCGGCCCGGCGGCACGCT
>NZ_CAWNWY010000023.1:0-83950 GCF_963878365.1 Photorhabdus sp. HUG-39
AAACGAGTCAATTAAGCATTAAAGCGAAGCGTAGACGAATATGGATGAAAACCCAATTTTTGGAGCGAGTATTACAGGCGGGTTTTGCTAATGTGAGTGATATTTAATCATTCATGCGGTTGCCCTGCTTGTTACATACATCCATAATCCCATTAACAAATAAAGTATTATTGAAATTTGTCAATACTCTTTCCCTCGCGCTTTCCCCCATTTTTCTAGCTAAATCTGGTTCTTCAATAAAACGCAGTATTCCACGAAAGATATCTTCTGGATTCAATATTCGTTTTCCATCTTTCAAATATACGGCCACCTTTATTCCATCTATTCCATCCCTAACTAGTTCATTTAATGAGTCAACACTTGTGCAAACTATCGGTTTACCCATTCCCATAAATTCCGCTGCCACGTAACAAAACGATTCCCATATGGATGGAACCACTGCAATGTCTGCTATTTTAAAATATACTAAAGCATCTTTTCTTGGTATATCACCCAAGAATATAACTTGTTCCTCTAATTCAAATTGATGAACTAATTCCTGTAGATAAGAGAGCTCTGGCCCAATTCCGATAATTAACAATCTTATATTTGAAACCTTTTGTTTCAATAGAAAAACTGCCTCAATCAAATAATTCATTCCTTTTACAGGTACTAAGCGACCACATGCAATAATCAAGATTTCTTGAGTACTGACTACGTTTTCTCTCCTTTTTGCATACTCTTCTACAGTTAGTGGAGTCATTTCTTCAAGTATAACTCCTAAATAAACTACACTTTGGTTATTAGGTTCAAGGTTGTAATTTTCATTTATACTATTAAAGATCGAGTTACTAATAAAAACGTTATAATCCGACATTCGTAACGACTTTTCCTCCAAATCAAATAAACTATTGTGACTTGCTGATATTGCATTTGAAACCATATGAAATGTGCTTTTATCATATGGAACTATTTGCCTAAAATCTTGTGATAGAATATTAACAATTGGACAATTATATAATTTTGACACTACCTTCGCTTCTGGAAAACAAAACAGATCTGGTAATAGTATTACATCGGGTATACCCAACTTACTTACTAAATAATTCACTCCTTTTAAGAGGCGATGATGTGATCTGATAATAGCATCCGATAAATTGGAGTGATTGATGTATATTTTTTCATTCGCTACTCTATAGATATGAAGATTACCATATACTTCGTGAGAATTAACTTTCTTTGTAGTATTCGTTATGACTCCAATTTTCCCATCGCACGATGACGAAATACCTTTAGCTAAAGAAAATGCAACGGTACCGGTTCCACCTATTGTAAAAGGAGGATATTCTCTTGATAAAATAAAAATAGTCATCATTTTTTTACCCACCCAACCTTTCCTTCTATTCCAATAAATTCAAATATATTTCTATTTGTTTATTAGATACCTGATATGCGTTTTCATCTTGATACACACGTTTATACCAAGTAACCGTTTTAAAAATCGCTCTTTTAAAATAAAAATACGGTTTCTATCCCAAGCTTTAAGTTCGCTTTATCGATGTTTAAATGTAGAATGCCATGTTCAAATGGAAAATCTTCAACAGCTTCTATTCGAAGTTCACCAACACCCCACGCTAAAACGACCGCTTTACAAAATTGATGAACATTATTAGTTTTATTCGGAAAAGAACCAGAATTCCATGAGCCTCGATATTCTTGTGGATTATTTCATAATTAATTAGCCAAATATAAAAAACCGCGTATTAAATCGAATATATGGACCAAAACTGTATCTCAGTTGCTGAATAAAATCATTCTTCAATAATTATTAGAATATCAGAATCATATTTAACCAAATTTTAAATACTATCTCTATGTAAATACGATAAGATTGATTCACTACTCGAACACTGTATCAATCATTATCTCAGACCGTGATTGTCTAACACTCTACCTCTCTCAAAATCAAATTATAGGCTCCAAACTATGATAGAAAATCGTGCAATACAAACTACCTTTCTCAAGGAACCAACACTTATTTCTTGCCTATCATTGTACAATAACATCATGCCTAATTATATCTATTGAATTTATAGAGTATAACCATTGGATAGTTCCTATAGTTAATTATAATCGATTGTACTGAAGAGATTTCTCCATTAATAATTTACAAAGAATGAACTTTTATTTTATAAACAAAGTAAGTTCATACCTATACTTAACATTCATAGTATTCTCTTAGAATACAAGCTATTCCATATTCAGAATAAACAATAAGGTATTCATCATCTACAACACATAATATCAAAGCTACAACTTTATAAAAGCTGCTTGATTCTCCTTTAAAAACACGTTGAAATTATATTTTAATGATAACTCATTAGAAGATTGAGGTTATTAAACTATTAACGCTACCGCCCTTGCTAACTAAAGCACTCCTAAAAAACCTATAGACTTCTTACTCGCTTGGAACTTCTTTATTTCAAAGACAATAATTCTGTTCTTATCCATATATTCTTCTTCGAGATGCTATCGAAATTTAGAACACTTTTAATATAGTAAATTACTATCATTTAATAAAAACCAATGCAATAACTCCACTTGGTTATAAATTTCACATAAAATGGGTTTTAAGATCCAGATATGTAGCACCAATATATTCATGCCTGTAATCCAATAACTGTCAAAGCTGGCTCTGAACTTTCTTTCTCACTCCTTTCATTACTGTACTACCAGTTTAGGCAAGATAATATCTGCTCCTAATATCTCTAATATCCCATATTCATTACTGATACTCAGGTGGTTGTATTAATCAATTTCTTATGATCAAATTCAATATAATAACAACCATTTATCTATTGATTGGTCGATTACTGACAAATAAAACATAAAGCAATTCCCCCAATCTCTGACTTTATTATTCTAAAAAACAAACACCCAAAAAAATCAAACAAAATCACCTGGCAAAAAACAAGCAATAAAGAATGCTAATACATAAAATCACCAATACTGACTATACCCTTCATCTTTCAAGTTGCCTCTTTGTTGGCTGCGCTCGCTCACCCCGGTCACATAGTTACCTATGCTCCCAGGGATTCTCTCCCTTGCCGTCGCGATGCATCTTGAAATCCATTGGGTATATTCATAAAAAATCAAACCATAGGCTCAACACGATCTTCTCTACCCACTCTTTTGATCATCAATTAATCGATAAAAGAGAAAATAATTATCCATTCATAATTTTCCTATCCCCTAAAACCAAATAAAACGGCTCTAATACCTAAAATGAGTAACCTATGCCATACCAATTAATAATTATCACTCACTATTAATTAGTATTCCCTCAAAAGATTCATTACTTATAATCATGCCGCTTTATTAAAAGCGAACTAAATAATCGCGAAGTAAATTTTTTCAGCATAAATAATAACCGCCATAAGGCAGGTTGCTGCGGTAGCTATAGCCATAGCTCGGAGCTAATCAAAACCTCGGTGTTAATCAAAACAAGGCAATAACACCCTGTTTATCTTTTAAACGTAAATAACCAATCAAGGAAAAATTATGTCTACAACTCCTGAACAAATCGCTGTTGAATATCCGATCCCTACTTACCGCTTCGTTGTCTCAATCGGTGATGAGAAAGTCCCTTTTAACAGCGTTTCCGGGCTCGATATTTCTCATGACGTCATCGAATATAAAGACGGTACAGGCAATTATTATAAAATGCCCGGCCAACGTCAGGCGATCAATATTACGCTACGTAAAGGTGTCTTCTCCGGTGATACTAAACTTTTTGACTGGCTTAATTCTATTCAACTTAATCAGATCGAGAAAAAAGATATTTCAATCAGCCTAACTAACGAAGCCGGTACTGAAATTTTAATGACCTGGAGCGTGGCAAATGCCTTCCCAACTTCATTAACCGCTCCTGCTTTTGATGCCACCAGCAATGAAGTTGCGGTTCAGGAAATTAGCCTGACCGCAGATCGAGTCACTATTCAAGCGGCTTAAGACTTATTTATCAAGCTATCTACTCAGAATATTGCACAATAATTGGAGGCAACATGCCAACATATTCTTATCCCGGCGTTTATATTGAAGAGGACGCTTCACCCGCACTCTCCGTTCGTTCCAGTGCAACGGCTGTGCCGGTCTTTGCTGTTACAAACAACGGTTCATTAATATCAGATAAACCCTATATTCGTGTTAGTAGTTGGATGAACTATTTGACACTAAAAGGCGAACCATTTAATCCCAAGAATATCCTTGACGTTTCACTGCGTGCTTATTTTATTAACGGTGGTGGATATTGCTATCTCGTCAAAACTCAAGAGTTAGAAACACAAGTGCCAAAACTTGACGATGTGACATTACTGGTTGCCGCCGGAGAAGAGATCAACGAGGTGGCAGGAAAACTTTGTCAGCCGGGCAAAGGATTATTTGCCATTTTTGATGGCCCACAAAGTGATACCGATATAAAAGAACCAGAAAAAGCTCTCAAGCCTTATTCCCCTACCGCTTATGGCGCAGTTTATTACCCTTGGCTAACCGCTGAATGGGGAGAAAATAAAGCCGCCATTGATATTCCACCCAGTGCGGTTATGGCCGGTATTTATGCCAGTGTCGATAATAGCCGAGGAGTCTGGAAAGCACCCGCTAACGTTCCTATTCAAGGGGGATTACAACCTAAATACCCGGTAACCGATGATCTGCAAACGCAATATAACCAAGGCAAGGCACTGAATATGATCCGTACCTTTCCTAAGAGCGGTACGCTGGTTTGGGGGGCTCGTACACTTGAGGACAGCGATAACTGGCGCTATATCCCGGTTCGCCGCCTGTTTAACAGTGCAGAGCAAAATATTAAAAATGCCATGAGTGCTATGGTATTTGAACCCAACAGCCAACCTACGTGGAAAGCCGTCCACCGCGCTATCGATAACTATCTCCATACTTTGTGGCAGCAAGGCGGGTTGATGGGCAATAAAGCCGAACAAGCTTATTTCGTCCAAATCGGTAAAGGTCTCACCATGACCGATGACGATATCAAGCAGGGCAAAATGATTGTCAAAGTGGGTCTGGCGGCAGTTCGTCCAGCCGAATTTATTATCTTGCAGTTTACGCAGAACATCGCTCAATAATCGGAGGCAACATGCCAACAACACCAACTTATCCTGGCGTCTATATTGAAGAAGATGCATCACTGGCTCTCTCCGTTAGCCAAGGGAATACGGCAATCCCAGTTTTTATTGGCCGTTTCTCACCGAAAAAAATCAGCGCAACGCCACAAATAACACGCGTGAGTAGCTGGTTGGATTTCACTAATCTGTTCAATGTGGGTTGTATTACGTCGGTAGCAGTCAAATTAACGGAACCTACTCCACCACCTGCCCCTTCCGATCCTGAGAAAAACGAAGGCAATGCAAAAGCCAAAGATAATGTAAAAACTTTTGCCGCCCAAAATATTACGCTTGATACAGACGATAAAAATAACAGTGATTCTTACAATATAACTATCGGCACCTATACAACAAGCAGTGATGCCTTAAAGCTTTATTTCCAAAATGGTGGCGGTCCTTGTTATATCCTGCCAATTTCTAATCCAGAAGATCCTAATATGCTGGCATTAATCCCTGCGTTAATTAAGCAGGCTTTAGAAATTACCTTGATCGTCTGCCCTGAACAAGATTCTCATTACCAGAGCAAAATATATAACAGTCTGACATCTTCATTATTAAATGAGGGCTATTTCCTTATCGCGGATAATCAGGATAAAGAAACCACACTTAACGTTAGCCTGCAATCACAAACCGCGACTTATTATCCGGCAGTGAAAGTCTCACAACTTATTCAGATGGAGGAGAGTAGCGTCACGGTTTCAGGTTATCAGGATGCAAAAGTTACCCATCTGGCAGAACTCAAACAGCAAAACTCAGGACTCTATAAGCAAGTTATCGAGGCAATAAAACAAAAAATTGCTGATAACAAAAATATCATTCCCGCCAGTGCAGTCATGGCAGGCGTGTACTGTGCTACCGATGCTCGTCGTGGCGTCTGGAAAGCACCGGCGAATGTTGTTCTCAGCGGAATTAATGATGTAGCGGATCGGCTCAGCGACAATGAACAAAGTACCATGAATCGAAAAGGTATCAATGCCATCCGTTATTTCAGTAACAAAGGATTTGTCGTCTGGGGCGCACGTACTCTGCAAGATGATGACAACTGGCGCTACATTCCGGTTCGACGTTTATTTAATGCGGCAGAACGGGATATCAAGCAAGCCATGCGATTTGCCGTTTTTGAACCCAACAGTCAGCCCACCTGGGAACGGGTCCGGTCAGCCATTGACAACTATCTCCATCAACTCTGGCAGCAAGGGGCACTGGCCGGTAATAGCCCGCAGGAAGCCTATTTTGTCCAGATTGGTCAAGGTGTCACCCTATCCGATATTGACATTAAACAAGGCAAAATGGTGGTTAAGGTTGGGATGGCGGCAGTCCGTCCGGCTGAATTTATCATCCTGCAATTTTCGCAAAATGTAACACAGTAACCGTACTGAGGCGCGGTTCGCCGCGCCTGTTCTATTGAGGAACCGAGAATGGAAATCACACAGCCCGGCGTCACCATCACGGAGAACCTGATATCCCAGCAACAAGATGAGGCGTTTATCGGTGTACCGGTTTTTATTGGTTATACCGAAAAAAGTCCAGACAACAAAACCTCCGTCAAGTTAAACAGCCTGACCGATTTTACCCTGTCATTTGGTGAATCAGGATTAACATATTATTCCGTGCGTCACTTTTTTGACAACGGCGGTCAGCAAGCCTATGTACTGTCGTTAGGATCTGATGAACCACGCGGCAATTTTCAATCATTAAGCTCTACTCTCCAACAAAATTGGGTTAAACAAGCGATTTCGGCACAGAGTGCTATCACGCTGATTGTGGTCCCCGATATTGTCTATCTGAATCAGATGGATGCTCCCGATTCAGAAATCGATCAATACGACAAGATTCAGTTCTGGCTACAATTTTGGCAATCAGTACTTAACCTTTGCCGGTGCCGACGTGGCATCATGGGATTGCTGGATGCCCCCGATGATCCCGCACTGGCCGCGGAATGTTTAACGCAGCTCTCTTCCAGTGATCGGCAATGGGGCGCCGTATACTGGCCAAGATTGAACAGTGCCTATCAGGAACAAGATCGGTCTATTGTTCTTTCGCCGACTGCGGCGGTGGCCGCCATTATTCAGCGTAACGATAACCAAATGGCGGTCTGGCACGCACCCGCGAATGTCGCGTTAGCCAAGGTGATAAGCCCAATACGCTCTCACATTGAAGCCGATGCCCTGTTTAACCAGAATGGCCCTTCGTTGAATCTGGTTCGCAGCTTCCCCGGCAAAGGGATAAAGATCTGGGGATGCCGCACGCTGGACAACACCCCCGGCTCCCCTTGGCGCTATATCCAGACACGCCGTCTGGTTTCCTATATCGAAGCCCATATGACTCAACTGGGCCGAGCCTTTGTGTTTGAACCGAATAACGCCATCACCTGGATGAAGTTGAAAGGTCAGGCTTACAACTGGTTACGTCAGTTATGGCTGAATGGCGGACTGCGCGGTACGCAGGAAGATCAAGCTTTCGAGGTGCTACTGGGGGTTGATGAATCGATGAGCGAAGCAGATCTACGGGCCGGGAAAATGATCATGAAGATCAGGCTGGCACTACTCATTCCGGCGGAATTTATCGAGTTGAATCTGACATTTGATACCCGTACCGGGATCACCCATTAAACAGGGGCAAAATATGAACAATTTATACACCCCGTCGGTGTCACACCGTTTTATCGCCAGTTTTCTGTTTAACAATATCCCCAGCCCACTCGACATTGCTTTCCAGCGGATATCGGGACTCAGCCGTGAACTGCAAACCACCCAACACAGTCAAGGCGGAGAAAATGCCAGAAATGTTTGGCTAGCCGAGAAGATCCAGCACGGCAGTTTGGTTCTGGAACGTGGTGTTATGACCGTCACGCCGCTGACTTGGGTGTTTGATCGCGTCCTGCGCGGCGAGAAAGCGGTGTATGCCGATGTGGTCATCATGCTACTGAATGAACATTCAATTCCCGTGGCAAGCTGGACATTAAGTAACGCGTTGCCGGTTCGCTGGTCCACTGGCGACCTTGATGCCAATAGCAATACGGTGCTGGTGAACGCGCTGGAATTACGTTATCAGGATATGCGCTGGTTAGGAGTGAAAGCATGACCGTTGAAATTAAGGAGCTGATTATTCAGGCTAAAGTGACCGATTCAGCCAGTTACTCGGTCACGCCACGAACACTGGCGCAGGAAGCGCTGGATAACGCCCACCTGATTGAAAAGGTGAAACAAGCAGTATTAGAGGAATTGCGTGAAACAGGAGGTCATTATGAGCTTAATTGAACGCAGCCTGTCCAAACTCACCCTCACCGCTTTCAAGGACCGTGAGGGGAAAACTTCGGTAGGCAGTTTACAGGCAATGTATAACCCCGATGCCATCCAGCTCGATTATCAAACCCGTTATCAGCAGGATGAAAGCGTTAACAGTGCCAACCAAAGCAGCCGCTATGTGTTATCCCAACCGGCGGGCCTGTCATTAGTCCTGTTATTTGATGCCACCATGCCCGGCCATAACACCCCGGTAGAAACGCAATTAGCAACGCTAAAAGCCTTGTGTGCCGTGGATGCCAGTACTCACGTTCCCCACTTTCTTAAAATCAAATGGGGCAAAATGCGTTGGGAAAACAAAGGCTATTTTGCCTGTCGGGCCAGTGGTCTCAGCATTCATTACACCCTGTTTGACCGGGATGCCACACCGTTGCGGGCCAGCGCTACCCTATCTCTGGTGGCAGATGAAAGCTTTGTGATTCAAGCCACCGAGCAGCAATTAAAATCGCCCCCGGCTACTGCGGTTAACGTCACGGATATGCTCTCCCTGCCGTTGATCGCCTTAGGCGCCGGCGCTTCTCTGGCGGGGGGGATTGATTATCTCTCGCTGGCTTGGCAAAACGGTCTGGATAATCTTGATGACTTTACCCCCGGACAAATGTTGCAAGCACAGGGGAAAGCATGAAGATACCGACGATAACGATCAAAATAGACGGCAAAACGCTTAACCACTTTACGGTTATCAGCCTGACAGTAAACCATCATATTAATGGCATCCCCTCGGCTAACATCACGCTAGGGATCGCCGGTGATGCCAGCCATATTTTTGATGCCAAGGCGCAAGCTGAACTGGCAAGTTGCCGCCCCAATCACCAACTTAGCGTGCAGATCGAAAAAAACGTGGTGTTTAAGGGGATCATCGTTCGGCAAACATTGGGGCTTAAGGGTCAGGACAGCATCATTACTCTGACCGCCAAACATTCATTGCAAAAATTAACTCACAACTTTCACTCGCAACTGTTCAACAAACAGAGTGATGAGGCGATTATCAAGAAGTTGTTTAGCCAAGCGGGTATCTCTGTCACGATAAAACAAGCCCCTCAGCTTAAAACGGTGCATGAGCAAATGGTGCAATTTCGCTGCAATGACTGGGCTTTTCTAAAAAACCGGCTGTTCGCGACCCATACTTGGCTGCTGCCCGGCAACGATAGCGTGACGCTGGTCGCCCCGGAATCCCTTAATCGGTCAACCGTGCATACCCTCCACCAGCGAGCCAACCATCAGGATGCGGTGTTATTTGAAGCGAATCTGCAATGGGATAACCAACGCAGCCCCAAAACCGTGAGTGTACAGTCTTGGGATATCGCCCAACAAAAACTGTCTCCTGCTCATCAGGTAAAAAACAGCGGTCTTGGTCACAATCAACTCGCCATAGACAACCTGACATCATTAACCAACCAACAATGGCAATGGGTTTTCAGCTATCCGTTGGACAATGAACAAGCCAAACAGCTTGCTCAAGGCATCCTGAACAACCGCCGAAGTCACAACGTCTCCGGCAATTTTGAGGTCGAAGGCGATAACCGTTATCAAACGGGGGATGTTCTGGCGTTAAACGGCTTTGGTCAAGGGATGGATGGTCAGGCGATGATCACCGGTGTCAGTCAGACCATCAATCAACGGCAAGGCTGGCGCACTCGGCTAACGCTGGGGCTACTGCCGGAAACAGAGCAAGTTATACCGCAGGCAAAAGAGCTGCATATCGGGATCGTGGAAAAATATCAGCGAGATAGCCAATCATTAGGCCGTATTCCGGTCAAAATACCGGCGTTAAACTTAACCAACGGCACCCTTTTTGCCCGTATGGGTAAACCTTACGCCAGCCACGAAAGCGGATTTTGCTTCTACCCTGAACCGGGGGATGAGGTGATTATCGGCTTCTTTGAATGTGATCCTCGCTTCCCGGTGATATTAGGCTCGATGCACAATCCTAAAAATAAAGCGCCGTTAGAACCGAGTGAAAAAAATCCGGTGAAAACCTTAGTGATTAAACAGGGAGAAAATCAGCAAGCATTACTATTTAATAATAAAGATAAAACCCTCGCATTGAATAGCGGAAAAAATACCTTATCTCTGCAACAGGATAAAGATATCACGCTTATACTCAAGATACTTCAAAGTGCATGTTTGAAAAACGATTATGTTGTTGAATTTAAATGTTTTTATATCTGACAGCTCAAGCATCTTGAAGTTCATTCGGTATAATTCCGCTAAGAATCTTATTACCCATGCTCAGGAAATTAAAATAGAGGCGCAAAAGTCTCTGGCCGCCTCCGGGAAATCAGGGGTTGATATTAAAGGTGCGAAGATTAACTTAACCCAATAATAAGGTAATGAGATGACAAACAAAACATTAGCCAATAAAGCATTAGCTAATAAAGTATTAGCCGATATCTACGGTCGGGGTTGGTCCTTTCCGCTGCAATTTTCTATTAAAGATAGTACGTATAAAGATAGTGCGTATAAAAATAGTACGTATAAAAATAGCACGCATCCTGAAATATCCACCGGCGTCACAATGGCGGAAGGGGCAGAAAACGTTCGCCAAAATATGAAAATTCTCTTTCTCACCGAACCCGGCGAACGAATTATGCGAGAGAATTATGGTTGCGGCCTGAATGATTATCTGTTTGCCAATATCCGTGACGAAATGATGGCAGAAATTCAAACTCGGATTGAAGAACGGGTATTACGCTATGAACCCCGCGCCGATATCAGCGAGATCCAAGTCAACCAGAGAATGGATGTCCCCAATACCCTGCATATTCAGGTCACTTACACCCTGAGAGGCAGCGAAATCAGCCAGCAGATTGAAGGCGCTCTTGAAGTTAATGAAGGCCGGGTACAGGTGAGTTTATGAGCAAACAACTGGTGGTGGATGGCGACACTTTGCTGTTCGAGCCGTTATTTGGCAACCGACAAATCACCATTCTGGGGCCGGCGACCATCCGGGGTAGCGGACACACTCAAATTCAGGGCAAAAAGATTGTCGTGGTCGGTGATGAAAAAAAGGTGCAACTTCAAGCGCAATATATTACCCCAAGCCACCCGGTTCCTGGCATGGGGATGGTCACCATTGCTCAATTGGATGCCAGCCAGCAGGTCAACTTCTGCCGTAGTCCAGTCACAGTGATTGTTGTCGGGCAACAATTTATCGCCCGTTTTACCCCGACACAACCAGCCAATAATCCATCGAGCGGCCCGGATGTGACAGCCCCCAGTATGGGCAAAGGTCGGTTTATTGCCAGCCAATATGCGGTCACTGCCGGATAAATAACCTCTTCAACTTTATTTTAAATAACAGGTGGTAAAAATATGGGACAAGCCGAGTTAGAAAATAAACTCTCTGCTATTGTGCCGGATACTGCATTTAAACTTGATGAAAGAAGTACGCTAGATATTTTAAATTGGCTTAAAGCTTACGCTAAAGAAATTCCTTTCGATCAAGAGAAAAAACAGTTCTGGGACAGTTTCTACTTTATTCAAGAAAATAATCCTCAACAACTAGCGGATATTTACCAAAATGTGAATAAAGCCGATGGTCGATTACCCGCCCATCAAGCTTTTGTTTTGGCTTTTTTAACGTTATTAGAAACAACTAATCGATTATTAAATACCTTTCCGGCCCGGCATCGCAATCTTTATTATCGGGAATTATTAGGGCTGAAACCCAAAAAAGCGCAAGCGGATAAAGTTGCTATCGAAATTACTCTGAATACTGACAACCCAGAATTTCTGGTAGCCCAAGGCACACTGTTTGATGCGGGGCAAGACAGCGCCGGTAACTCGTTACACTATGCGTCAGATACGGATTTACTGGCGAATCAGGGAAAGTTAACCGATCTGCGTTGGTATCGGAAAGTTGGTAATGTCTGGAAATCAGCAATACTATTAAGCGACTCAGACAACATTGAATTTCCCAAAAACGGTATTCAACTTTTTAGCGAAACATCCAATGATCTTGAAGTTCAATCTGGCCACCGGAATTGGGACGAAGCAAATATATCGTCATTAACCCATGACACATTCTACTTAGGCTTTACCAATGTATTACCGGGACAAACTTTATCTTTATACTGGCAGTCAGAAGGTGTTAAAGCACTTAATTTATCTTGGTCTTATCTAAATCAGAAAAATATCTGGCAGCCAATCAATCAACTGGTTCACGATCAAACCCATAACCTGTTTGACCGGGGTATCTGGCGCGCCTTATTGCCACAGGATGCGGCAGATCAGGCGGCTCTGATGCCAACGGGACGCTACTGGCTGAAAGCTGAGATAACTCATCCGACTGCCCCCCAAGATTACCCACGCATTAAAGGTCTACTGTATAACGCTACCACGGCGACGTTGATCAACGCAGAAACCGTTGAACAGGATCACTTTATCAACGGATTAGCTGCCGACAACATTAAACAGCCGGTCAATACATCCCCTGCAATCAGTAGCGTAACTCAACCTTGGGCTTCTTGGAATGGTCAGCCGCAAGAAACCGAGCAAGCCTTCCTGACGCGGCTCCCGGCCCGTTTATCTCACCGTAACCGGGCGCTGAGTTGGGGCAACATTGTCACCTTATTAAAAGAGCAATTTGTCAGCCTGTTTGATGTCAAATACCCGTCTGCCGATGAATTAACCAAAATTCCGGCACCGGAAAAGCAACAACTGATTGTGATCCCTAACAGCCGTTACAAAGATAACAATGATGCGCTGCGTCCAACGTTAAACCCCGCTCGGCTGACAGAGATGGTCGAATGGATCAAACAACTCAGCAGCCCTTGGGCAACCCTTGAGATCAGCAATCCCACTTACGTTGACGTTAATGTGAACTACCAAGTGACTTTTACCACTGACGTTAACCCCGACTACGGCCATCATCAGCTACAACAGGAGTTAAGCCGCAAATATATGCCGTGGGGCGAAAATAGGGCTATCGGCGTGACAGTCGGTAATCACATTGACTACTACCAGTTGTTAGCCACCATCCAACAATCGCCTCTGGTGGAACGTGTCACCGATTTAAGCCTAACCATCGCTAACCGAACCACAGGTGCCGTGGGTAAAAGTATCGAAGCCGCCGATAATGAAGTGCTAATTTTAGTCTGGTCAGAGCAGCGTCCCTCAAACCAAGGAGTTAACCAATGAATCATCAGGATGCCCTGTTTCCCATCGTCAAAGACGATATTACCTTCGATGCCTTACTCGCTCAGGCCAAAACAGTGATTGAGCAGCAATCCGGCCAATGCTGGAGCAATACCAGTGAAAATGATCCCGGTATCACCTTATTAGAAGCCTGTTGTTATGGCGCCTCCGATCTGGCCTATCGCCACACATTACCACTGAGAGACCTTCTAACGCCAAGACCAGAGGACCAAACACCCGGCGACGGTATTTTTCCTCAGGAGTTCGGCCCACAACAAACGCTGACCTGTGGCCCGATCACTGCGGAAGATTATCGCCGGGCTTTATTGGATTTACATAGCAGCGACACGGTTAATGAAACAAGCGAAGGTTATTTTTTCTTTAATGATGTCCAATTAATTCGTGAACCTGAAAATCAACGTTATCAATATTGGTATAACAAACAGAAACGTGAATATAGTTTTAAAAACTCCGGATCAGATAGCCAATTAACACTAAGAGGAAATTACTGGCTCTATTTACTGCCTGGTCGGGAAACTGAAACGAATAAAACACTGGCTGAGGAGAGGCTGAAAACTTTCCTAAAAGACAACCGAAATTTAGGAGAATCCGTTAGTAACATTATCTGGCTGCAACCTGCCGATCTCCCCTTGCAGATTAATATTGAACTTGAAGATAACGTCATCGATTTTGCTGATATCTTCGCCCAAATTTATATGACGGCGGAACAGATAGTACTAGCAAAGCCCGAACGTTATACCACTCAGGCCATGAAAGATCAGGGTCACTGTCATGAAGAGATATTTTCCGGCCCTTATTTACATCACGGTTGGATACCGACCTTACCTCAAGCCAAAAACTACACCAGCGCTACCATATTAAATCTCAGTCATTTGGTTAACCGATTATTAGCGATTAAAGGCATTCAGAGTGTCACCCGGCTGGCATTAGCTCATCACGACACAACTATTACGCCATTGTCGGATGATAATTGGTCTTGGAAAATCGCTCAGGGATATTACCCCAGATTATGGGGTAACGATCCACTGGCATTAATTACCTCAGCAAACAGCCCGCTTACCATTATTGCCAAAGGCAGCGTTAAAATTAGCGTTTCCAAACAACAGGTGGAAGAAAAAATAATTGAAGAACCACTGATTAATACACAACCTGAATTACTGCATTGGGGTAAATATCGTAAAGTTCTGGATTACTATCCGGTAAGCAATAAATTACCGGCTTGCTATGGATTGCAGACCTATGCCAGCAACCAACAGCAAATACAGTTGCATCAATTTATGCTGCCTTTCGAGCAAATGCTAGCTAACGGCTGTGCCGAACTTGCCCTTTTACCAAAACTATTAGCCTTTAAACAACGGGGAGATGACGTATACGGTGCTCAATGGCCTTTTAAAGCCGATACTGTCAGCCAACAAGCCCATCAAAACATAAAAACTGATTTAATAGAAAAGCTCAATAATGATTCTCAAATCCATTATGATAAAGGCAATAATAAAGATAAAAACTATGCCAAGGAACTGACAATTCTGAATTACCTATTAGGCTATTTTGGTACTCATCGCGCAGCCAGACCATTGACACTAAACACACTCGATTTTCTAAACACCCAACGCGGCTATCTGGCTCAACAACCGGAACTGACCTATCAACGTAATAATATTCGGATTGATAAAGTGTCGGCACTGCAAAAACGAATTGCTGCCCGATTGGGTTTGGGCGGGGAATGTTTCAGTAAAACACCTAATCTGGATGGCCTGCCTTTTTATTTAATTGAACATCGTCAACTTTTGCCGATAAAACCCGACACGAAATTCGACGATAAACAAAAACCTGATGCTCTAAAGATAATTGAAGAGAATTCAGGCTCTAATAATCATCAACTCATCATCACACAGCAAGGTATTGCAGGTCGGTTATTACAAGGTCAGGTAATTAATCTGATTATTATTGAAGGTGATAGAGAGTTTATATTACGGAGCCAAATGATCACCGCAGTAACAGGAAATACCTTTTCCCTTAGTACCCGTAACAGCAGCGATTTGGAACGCAATCTGGACAGAATAAAACAGAAATTTAATGATGGTAATCTGCGCTGGCAAAATAGCCCGGTGTGGCTGGAAGATATGGATTATCAATTGGTTTATGCCGATGAAAAGTTTAAAAATGCTACCGAAGATCAACGTTGGATTAGTTCCAGTGCTCAAAGCCCCTTCCCGGCCATGATTGAAATAGGTGACGAAATCACGCTAAAATATGTGATTACCCCCTCTGAGCCAGACCTAAAAATATCAGCTCGTACAGTTCTCACGGAACCACCCGAATATGAACTCAAAGCGCGGGTGGTTAAATTTGATCGTATTCAAGGCAAGATATTAATTAAACGCAACCAAGACTCACCGAATAAAAACTTTCCAAAAGAGGCCGAAGCATGGCGTTATCGCTGGTACTTCTCCAATGAAAAATATGCCTTGGCTGACCGCTTTTCATTTGTGGTTAGCGTGGTAGTGAATCGTCAGTTAATTGAGAATGACAAAGTTGATCCTTATAAGTTGGAATCTTGGGTGAAAACAGAAATATTAGCTGAATTCCCCGCACATATTTCAATGATTATTCACTGGTTATCACCGGAGCATTTTAAAGATTTTGCCAGCACCTATAAACGCTGGCAGAACAATGACGCCTCTTTAGGAGACGAAGCATACCATATTTTAGAGACCTTAACCTTGGGACGCCTGCCTTCTGATGCAACCGGTATTGGTAATATGCGAATTGCCACTAAACAGCAATGTATCGAGGTCATTGGTGAATCTGGCGATCAATGGAATGCAGCAGTCATAAAAAGTAATCAATTATTATATGTGCCTAAGCCGTAGGCATAACTAAACTCAATGCAATTATTAATAAAGACAGTAGCAAAAATAGAAACTAATTTATCCAATATAAAAACGAATTAATATAGCACCACAAAAGGCTTATTTTAAGATTAAATATCTTTTTATGCTTAATTATACAGAAACATCTACAAGATATTTAAATCATAATAATTTAACATCACATAGGATGATAAAAATGGAAAAAAAATCTAATCTATCTAATGCAAAATCCAATATGGAAAATATCAAATCAAATGGCCCATCAGCAGATGATTTAAAAAGACGCTTTAAAGAAGGCAGTATTCCATTACAAACCGATTATGCCGATCTGATTAATATTGCTGATATGGGTCGCCGGGCTGTTGGTAAAGCTCCGGGTCAAACGGATAACCCAAATTCAGCCCTGAAACTGGATAATAACGATGCACTAGCAGTAAAACTTAACGACAACGGCGGTTTAAAGGCAGATGAAAATGGATTAAGTGTAAAAATCAAGAATAAAAGCCTGTTAGCTGATAATAGCGGATTAGCAGTCAATGCTGGCAGAGGATTGAGAATTAACAACGACAAACTTGAAGTCGGTAATTATCACGGTATTGAAATAGTTAATGAAGGTGTAAAAGTTAAAGCTGGTGAGGGAATTAAGGTAGACGATAAGGGTGTCAGTTTGAAAATGGGAAAACCTATCAACGTAGCCTATTCTCCATTAATATTAGAACCTAAAAATGATGTTTTATCTGTAAAGATGGGTGATGGTTTGGTTGACAGAGACAATGGAATATCAATTTGCCATGGTAATGGCATTGATGTAGGTTACGATTATGTGGCTGTCAAAGCAGGTAATGGTATTACCGTTGATTCCAATGGTGTCAGTATTGATCCCACTAAAGTACTTCCCAGAGGAATGATTGTGATGTTTTCTGGTGATAGCGCTCCTACTGGATGGGCTTTCTGTAATGGTAATAATGGAACCCCAGACTTAAGAAATCGTTTTGTCATGTGTGGAAATGATTTTTCTGATAAAGGAAAAAGCTATTATTGTGCCGGAGGTAGAGGTGATAAAAAAGAATATCCCCAAAATACAAAATCAACTCAAGTTTCTGTCACTGTTAATGTGCAAAATACAACATTAACAGAGTCACAAATACCTAGTCATAAACATATTGGAGGTATGGCTTATCGGTATGGTGATGGAATAAGATATAATTATTCACAATGGTGGAGCCAAACAAAAGAAATAAATAATCACATTAATTCTGGAATAATGACTGAAGATAGTAATCCTTATTACGCATACACATCAGACACAGGGGGAGGACAAGGACATAATCACCAAGCAACAGCATCATCCCCTTCACATTATCATAGCGTTGATGTAGTTCCACCTTATTATCTATTAGCCTTTATTATGAAACTTTAATTTCATTCCACGAACACAGATTTAAATTACCTATTATTTACTCATTACCAAGGATATATTAATATGACTTCGGAGCCAAATCTGTTAAACCGGATTACCATTACTATTTCAGCTAATAATCAACAGCTAGCTAAAAAAGTATTGCATGGCTCCGTGCTTAATCAGGCCAATATAAATCAATTACTTAATTCATACTTTGATGAATATAACATTTATCAGGATATCTCTTTAGAGAAATTAACTCTGGACCTTGGTGAAATAAGTTTCCATGACTTTAATTCATTATTCCCTGCTCGCCTCAAGGTTGAGCTGAATAAAGCACTTAACCAATATCAGATAAACAACCATCAGGAAGAAACTCTACTGAATAAACCAACATTTAATAAATTTACCGATAATTCTTCCGCATTCTGCGATAATTATTTAATTGATGCGGAGAATTTCATTCATTTTTTATATCAAAAAGATTCCCAACCAAATACACTAGAGACAATAACACATAATAAAGACATTCATATTAATAAACTCATTCACCAATTAACACAGATAGAGAACAAATGGATATTGCTACTGGCAAAAAGCTGTCTATCTGAACACGGTATACAACGACTTTTGGCTATCAAACAACCCGCTTTATTCATTGCCATTAACCGTAGATTATCCGAAAAAGTAAACAAACCACAACATCAGGAGGAGCTTGCCTCCTCCGCACAACTGATACTCAACGCTTTGGAATATCTACAGCGGCATAATATTCAGGAAATACCTAAACCCGATGCTAAAATCATTTCACGTATTATCACTGAACTTAATAACGGCGTACTTAATACCGATCCTATTATTAAGCTATTTCGCCAAGCTATGAGCCAAAACACGCCATTAAATAGTTGGCTAAAACAACTCTGGCAAACCATTTCTGTTTCACAGCTTTGCCAAAAACATCTGTCGGTTGAGGAATACCAATATCTATTGGAATGCTTTATGCCAAGCCGCATAGATAAAAATACACCCGGTAAAAAATCAGCCACGAATAATGTTAATTTTTCAGACGTTCAGCAACATCAATCTCTGGTAAATCAGAAGGTCATGACCGAAGATCAGAAAATACTATCAACATCAGATAATACACATATTACAAGCAATAGCCGCAATCAACTTCAAACTATCAACAAGCCACAATCTGAATCGGTTTTATTACCAGAAAAAACCGTTCCATATCAAATCAGTAATGCCGGAATATTAATTCTCTGGCCGATGCTACCCGCGTTGTTTAATCAACTTGGTCTACTTGAGGGGAAAAAGTTTATCCATCGTCAAGCCCAATACCATGCTGCTAATTTCCTTGATTATCTGATTTGGGAAACCGAAGAAACATCGATAGAACGTAATAGACTCAATAACGTTCTATGTGGATTAATGGCTGATGAAAACAGTGAATCAATCTTGCTTGAACCAGAAAAACAATTAATCACCTCGCAATGGCTGGATACCATTATTGCTCAACTTCCCGGCTGGAAAAAATTAAGCGGCAATGATGTCCGCCAATTATTCTTACAACGACCGGGTGAATTATTAGCAAATGAGCAAGAAATTAAAATCACCATCCAGCAACAGCCATTTGATGCATTGCTGACTGAATGGCCGTGGCCATTAAATATCGCCAAACTTCCCTGGCTGGATCGCTCTTTATTAATCGACTGGCAAAATATTTAACAGGTTTATATGAATTCTCTACTTAAAAACAACCATTACATGGCAACAGAATTACGCTGGATTTATCCCCATCTGGAACGTATTGATCTGCGGTTACAATATTACTATTACCAAAATAGAGAAAAATACGATTATTTACCGGAGAGTTTTCTCCTTACCGAAAATGAATTAAAGCAACGTCTGGCAAAACCACAAGGCATTCCCCATTGGGTCACCAAACAGGATGATATTATTAATTCCCCTGAAATCGACGAAAACCCCAATGCATTATCACAATTAGTTGAACGTTTTGATCTCACTGAATTTGAACAAGATGCTTTATTGTTAGGTTTATTACCCCATTTTGATAGCCGGTATCATGCATTATTTGCTGCTCTGCACGGTAATAGTAAAAAGCAGTGGCCTAGCTTTAACTTAGCCATTGAATTATTTAGCCAACGCCAAAGTGATCGGCAATTACAACAAAATAGCTTTCTACCGCAAACACTGTTAATCAGTCATCAACTATTACGGCTTAATAACCACGAAGAGTCTATTTGGTTACAAACTCAATTTCTAACTCACAGTGCTGTCTGGCATTTCTTATCAGGCCAACGGGTTATTTTACCCCCCCTGACAACTTGTGCTTATTGGCATTCTCCTGCCTCACACTGTTGGTATCCACAATCCCTTTACTCTTCACTTGAAAAGATATTATTAAATAAAACCGATGAACTACGCCCGCTAGTCATACTCAGAGGAAAACAAGATAGCGCCAGAGAATTAGCGGTAAGCAATATTATGGCATTTCATGATATCAGTACATTAACTCTAGACTTAGCTCAACTGCCGGAGGAAAATAACCCTAACTCGCTGATAGATGCAGTACGGGAAGCACGATTACATGATGGCTGTTTATTAATTCGCAACTTTTCTTTGCTCAAAGATGAAAAGAAAATATTGCATAGCGAATTCTCCACTTTATTGAATCAACCCAAATTACGCGTGGTTTGTCTGGTAGAACCACAAGATTCATTAGTGTGGATTAAACACTTACCAGTAGTGCAAATTAATATGCCAGCCCTGACTCTGGCAGATAAAAAAACCATGCTGGAAGCCAATTTATCGGATAATATCGCCCAGAAAATAAATATTACTCAATTATGCCAACGTTTTTCATTTACCGCAGAAACATTACCGCAAATCCTTAAAGAAGCGAATCAATACCAAATACTCCGACAACCGGAAGGCCAATTGGAAGAAATCGATCTGCGTAAAGCATTAAGTTTCCGTGCTCAACAGAATTTCGGTAAATTAGCGCAACGAATAACCCCCAAACGCAGCTTTAATGATTTAGTCATTTCAGACACATTAGCGCAACAATTAAAAGAGATTATTGCCGCCATTCATTACCGCGACCAAATTCTGGCTACCGGATTTCAGGAAAAAATCGGTTATGGCACCGGTATTAGCACACTATTTTATGGAGAATCAGGTACCGGCAAAACCATGGCCGCCGAAGTGATTGCCGGGCATCTTGGCGTTGATTTGATTAAAGTGGATCTCTCTACCGTGGTGAATAAATATATCGGTGAAACGGAAAAAAATATCTCCCGTATTTTCGATCTGGCCGAAGCAGATTCCGGCGTGCTATTTTTCGATGAAGCGGATGCGCTATTTGGCAAACGCAGTGAAACCAAAGATGCTCAAGACCGACATGCTAATATTGAAGTTTCTTACTTATTACAGCGATTGGAAAATTATCCGGGATTAGTGATTTTAGCCACCAATAATCGTAGCCATTTAGACAGCGCCTTTAATCGCCGTTTTACCTTTATTACCCGTTTTGCTTATCCTGATGAAACATTACGTAAAAAAATGTGGCAAGTCATTTGGCCGGAAAAAATTAAATTATCCGATACCATTGATTTTACCCATTTGGCTAAACGAGCTGATTTAACCGGGGCTAATATCAGAAATATTGCGCTATTAGCATCAATGTTAGCGAAAAATGACCACTGTGAACAGATCGAAAATAAACATATAAATCGAGCCGTTACACTCGAACTCAATAAAACTGGCCGATTGGTTTTTTAAACATTTAACAAAATTGGAATAAACATGACAACCCTAATTGCTTCTGACAATGCGATTATTGAAGTAAATAATGTATTAAATACTGTTTTATCCCAGTATCTAAATATCAATGGCAATAAAATTGATATCCGCTTTGATCTACCCGAAATTAATTCTATTCAATCGGAACCGACGGTCAGTGTATTTCTTTATGACATCAATGAAGATTTACAATTACGTTCTGCCGAACCAAGACGTTATAACCCAATGACCAGCACATTATTACCGGGTTGGGTCAATATCAATTGTAACTATTTAATTACTTACTGGGATGCCAGTAAACCATCAAGCGACAGTTCAAACCCGGATAGCCAACCCAATAATCAAGCGGCGCAAGTGATGACTCGTGTTCTAAATGCATTAATTAACAACCGTCAATTAACCGGCATTCCCGGTGCCTATACTCGAATTATTCCCCAACAGGAGAATTTAAATAGCTTGGGTAATTTCTGGCAAGCTCTCGGTAATCGCCCTCGCCTATCTCTAATGTATTCCATTACCGTACCGATGAAACTGCAAAATATTAAAGACAATATTACACCAATTAACCACATTTCCGCTTCTGTAGATCAAAAACCCAACCTAAATAATTCACAAATCAACCAAGCTCTGGTAGATAAATTATGTGCCGATTTAGGTGGTACAGAAGATGCTCGTCTTGCTTTGGCTAAAGTTAATCTGATTACTGAATTCGCTACAGTCAATAATGAAAGTCAGGAAAACAAAAATATAACACTTGCTGTTTCAGGCATTACCTATTCAAATTATTTACCACAAATAAAAGATATTCTTTCAAAATGGCAAAATAGCCAGAGTACTGTTATTGAAATAAATGGCGTCGGTATTATTATCTCCAAAGAAAATTCTGAAAAATTAATTGGTATTTAATTTTATTTCCATTCAATCATATGATAATAAAATAAATCCCTCACCAAAAACTAACAGGTAATAATATGCCAAACAGCAAATATAGTGAAAAAGTTAACCATTCAGGAAACAGATCGAAAAAATATTCGACACATTCTAACCAATATAATATGAATAGTTGCACATTGGGATTAGGATTAGATTTACCGTTAAAGAAAAAATTAAGAACAGGGAATGAACGAAATATAAAAGGCGCACAACCTTTTATTCCATCCCCCGCGAAACAAAAACAATATAGCGCCAATTCCATAGCAATGTCTGATATATTAAGTGAAAGCGCACTGACTTCACAACCGATTATTACCGATTTAATTAATCCGCAAAAAATAAAAATGTCAGAAGGAGTAAAAGATATTTTAAATAACAAAGAAGGAGGCGGAGATCTGGTGTTCAAGGCACTACAAATTAAACCATCGGATGAAACTCTGCCATTCAACGCATTAAAAATTGTCGATACCTATCAAGAAGAAATGCCGGATAAAGAGATGTCTATTTCAGCTTATTGGGCACCACAAGGAGGATATGTTGATATCCCGGTACAACCCAATCTCAGTCGCCATCCACAATATGTATTTACCCCAAATTTCAGTGGATGTTCATTTGTGGTCGATAAAATGAATAAAGATACTCTCCGGGTTCGGCACGTACAAGGTGGTCAAGAAGACGTTGAATATAATAATCAAAATATTGATCACGGGATGGGTATGATTACGGCAATGGAATTCCGCGATTATGGATATCACGAAGCTGATGACAAAGTTATGGAAAATACCTATGGTTTTGCATTCTTAAAATTTAACCCAGAGGAAAATCAATGGCAACTTCACTATCAGAAAATAGCCGCAGCCCCTAATATCATAAATATAAAAACTAAATCTAGTTGGTTGCCATTCAATAAGCCCTCAATTGAAGCAAACACCTTTACCTCCAAAGATATGAAAGTCTCTGGGTATTATTGGTGGTAAAAATAAGACAAATCTGAAAATAGATCTCAATTAAATACCTACTCTTCAAATTTATGATTAAATACATATACCCTATGGATTTCAAACTCATAGCATCAGATCATCTGAATAATTATTTTCAGATAAATCTTAAACGTAGCAAATTTAATTAATTATACCCTATGGATTTCAAGATGCATCGCGACGGCAAGGGAGTGAATCCCCGGGAGCATAGGTAACTATGTGACCGGAGTGAGCGAGTGCAGCCAACAAAGAGGCAACTTGAAAGATGACGGGTATAGAGGACTTATCAATGTTCAAACACTCTACCGAAGACAGCAAACTTAATAAAGGGCATATTTCCCCGCTAAAGAACAAGGGATTATTAGTGGGTAGCGATAATGTCCCAATCGACATACCGGTGATAGCGCATCGTTATGACAGCCATCAGCAGTTTACTCAGGCGAGACCTTGGGAAAATAGTGACTCTGGTCAGGAGAATCCTTTTCATGATGTTATTATGGGATTTCGTGGTGACCAAGTAACCTCTTCAGAATCGGGGTCAGGAACAATAGGAAAGCATTGGGGAAAAAATAGATTAGGCCGCAATATTACCGGCATTAATGTGGTCAATGGCGCATCGGGAACTGTGGGAATAAAAATTGCCTTGCGAGATATTCGGCCTGGGTATCCGGTCATTGTCACGTCCGGGGCATTAAGCGGTTGTACTATGGTGTATGCCGTGAAGGATAATTATTTCTTTGCCTATCATACGGGCCAAAAACCGGGTGATGATGAATGGAAAACCGGCCAAGATGGCGTTGTTACTACCGGTCAGAGTCACAAAGCCCTTTTATCGGATGGCAAACCGATTGCGGTTAACCAACAAAATAACGATTTAGTGAATATTTTTGCAGAGTATGATCAGAGCGTTATTACCTATATGGGAAAACAGGCGGTTGTGATTGATAATACCGCAGAAAATGTCAGTGTTTTTAACTACGATGAAATCAAGCCGGGAAGACCGGTTATTCGAGTCGGCTATAGCTATGCACTACTGGCTAATGATAACGGCAAGGTGAACGTCAAAGTATTATCGGAGGATGCTATCGTTTCACCTGGTAAAGACGGTAATAGTATTGAGGTTATCAATTCACTCAAAAAACGGTTGTTATAGTCTGCCAGACGTGACATTCACCTGGAATATGCGGAGTCTGATCAATAGCCGTCGCAGTTGTGCTAAAAACATTTGTATTTGACACTCATCATGTACACTTTGAAAGTGTACTGATGTTATATACCCACATCTAATGTACTATTTTAATGCGTACAAAATGGAGAACTTCAATCATGCCTCAAATCCCAGTAGAAACCAATGACCGTATATCGTTGCGTATTGCCTCTGAAGAAAAATCACTGTTGATGCGTGCAGCAGCCATACAACACACCAATCTGACCGAATTTGTGATCCGCAACGTCGTCTCGGCAGCGCGGAAGATTATCGATGAGAACGAACGGCTTGAACTGACAGAGAAAGACAGTTTATATGTACTGGACCTTTTGGATAATCCACCGGCTCCCAACAATAAGCTCATGGCTGTTGCCTTTGCTTTGCCGGAACTGCCATGACGTTACATAGCGTCAATTGTACCAAAATGAAATAGTGATATACCCTATGGATTTGAAGTATTAATCCAGATTAAAGTTACGGGCGTTTTTATTTCCCTGTTTATAGAAATCAATCAAGATATGCTGATGCATAAAATTATCAAAACCTGCTATATCAATTAACAATCTTTATTATTATTAATTGATAATCGCACTTGGAAATTCCGTATCTATAATTATTTCGTTTCACGAGAGGTGATTTAAATAATCGTCAAATAACTACCTAGCACATTGAGGCTATTTTACTTGGCCTTTTTGTAATGAAGAGAAATAGGCTTTAAATTATTTTATATAAAAAATAACCTCTCTAAATCAGGTTGTTGCGGTAGCTATACCCAATCGTTAGGTACTAAGGAAAACAAAATAATAGACGTTTTCCTTATATTTCAAATGTAAACAATCAAGGAAAAAATCATGGCTATAACTCCAGAACAAATTACTGTTGACTATCCCATTCCTGCTTATCGGTTTGTTGTCTCTATTGGTGATGAGAAGATCCCTTTTAACAACGTTTCCGGGCTCGATATTTCTCATGACGTCATCGAATATAAAGATGGTACCGGTAATTACTATAAAATGCCGGGCCAACGTCAATCGATCAATATTACCCTGCGTAAAGGAGTCTTCTCCGGCGACACTAAGCTTTTTGACTGGATTAATTCTATTCAACTTAATCAAGTTGAGAAAAAAGATATCGCCATTAGCCTGACCAACGAAGCCGGCACCGAAATTCTAATGACCTGGAATGTGACAAATGCCTTCCCAACGTCATTCACCTCCCCTTCTTTTGACGCCACCAGCAATGATATTGCCATTCAAGAAATCGCGCTGGTCGCGGATCGAGTCACCATTCAAGCACCTTAATAGATCGACAATAACGACCTATCCCGGCGTTTATATTGAAGAAGATGCGTCACTATCGCTCTCTATCAGCCACGGGAACACCGCAATACCTGTTTTTATTGGCCGCTTCCAGCCTAAAAAAACCAGCGCAACACCAAAAGCGATACGTGTTAGTAGCTGGCTGGATTTTACCAATCTGTTTAATGTCGGTTGTATTACGTCAATCGCCATCACATCGACCAAACCAACGCCACCGCCTCCCACTCCGCCTTCCGGGAAAGTTGTGGGCGATACAACAGTTGTTGCTACAACCAATATCGCTCTTAACGCGGGTGATACAAGCTCCGGTTACAATTACGCTGTAGCTGTCGGTACCTACACAACAAGTAGTGATGCGGTAAAACTTTATTTTCAAAATGGCGGTGGACCTTGTTATATCCTGCCGGTTGCGAATCCCCAAGATACTGC
The DNA here is from genome assembly GCF_963878365.1 of Photorhabdus sp. HUG-39. Classification (NCBI taxonomy): domain Bacteria; kingdom Pseudomonadati; phylum Pseudomonadota; class Gammaproteobacteria; order Enterobacterales; family Morganellaceae; genus Photorhabdus; species Photorhabdus sp. HUG-39. Next base: position 26,596 of record NZ_CAWNWY010000023.1, read on the forward strand.
CACTTCCAGTAATCGTACTGAGACGCGGTTAAACACCGCGTCTATTCAGTCGTTAAGGAGACGATAAATGGAGATAACACAGCCGAGCGTCACCGTCACAGAAAACCTGATATCCCCAAAGCAAGATGACACGTTTATCGGTATACCGGTTTTTATTGGTTATACCTTATCGATGGTCAATAAAACGGCTATCAAACTTAACAGTCTGGCCGATTTTGCCCGGTCATTTCCTGAGTCAGGATTAATGTACTATTCCGTGCGCCATTTCTTTGAAAACGGCGGTCAACAAGCTTATGTGCTGTCACTGGGTACCGAAAAACAATTGAGCGATTTTCCGTCATTGATCACCGCTCTGCAACAAGCGTGGCTGACACAAACGATTTCCGCAGAAAACGACATTACCCTGATTATCACCCCGGATGTTATCCGCTTTAATCAGACAGATATTTCCTATACTCAAAGAGATCTCTGGTTACAATTTTGGCAATCGGTACTCAATCTTTGCAAGAGCCGACGCGGTATCATCGGGTTATTGGATGCCCCGGACAACCCCACATTAGCCGCTGAATGTTTAAAACAGTTTTCTTCCGCAGATCAACAATGGGGTGCCGTATACTGGCCGCGACTAAAAAGCGCCTATCAGGATAATGCGCAAAATCCTATCGTACTTTCACCGACCGCCGCAGTGGCTGCCGTCATCCAGCGCAACGATAATCAACAAGGCGTATGGACCGCTCCGGCCAACATCGCGTTAGCCAAAGTGATTAGCCCGGTACGCGCTTATATTGAAGCGAATGCATTCTTTAACCCGGATGGCGCCTCGTTGAATCTGGTCCGCAGTTTTCCCGGCAAAGGCATCAGGATCTGGGGATGCCGAACTTTGGACAACACCCCCGGTTCCCTCTGGCGTTATATCCAGATCCGTCGTCTGGTTTCTTATATCGAAACCCATATGACTCAACTCGGCCGGGCTTTCGTTTTTGAACCCAATAACGCCATCACCTGGATGAAGTTTAAAGGGCAAGCCTATAACTGGCTGCGCCAGTTATGGTTAAACGGCGGGCTACGAGGAACCCAAGAAGATCAAGCGTTCAAGGTGTTATTGGGTGTGGGTGAATCAATGAGTGAAGCCGATATACAGGCCGGAAAAATGATCATCAAAATCAGCCTTGCGGTCTTAATTCCAGCAGAATTTATTGAGCTAAACCTGACATTCGATACCTATATCGGTATCACCCGCTAAGTTAAACAGAGGCAAAAGTTAAACAGAGGCAAAATATGAACAACCTCTACACCCCGGCAGTGTCGCACCGTTTTATCGCCAGTTTTCTTTTTAACAACATTCCCAGCCCGCTGGATATCGCCTTTCAACGGATATCGGGCCTGAGCCGTGAGTTGCAAACTAGCCAACACAGCCAGGGCGGGGAAAACGCCAGAAATACCTGGCTGGCCGAAAAAATCCAACATGGCAGTCTGATGTTAGAGCGTGGCGTGATGACAGTGACCCCCCTCACATTGGTGTTTGATCGTGTCCTGCGTGGCGAAAAAGCGGTCTATGCCGATGTCGTGATTATGTTACTGAATGAAAATTCATTACCCGTGGCAAGTTGGACATTAAGCAACGCGCTACCGGTGCGCTGGTCCACCGGCGACTTTGACGCCAATAGCAACGCCGTTTTGGTGAATTCACTTGAGTTGCGTTATCAAGATATGCGCTGGTTAGGAGTGAAAATATGACCGTCGAAATTAAGCAGCTGATTATTCAGGCCAAAGTCACTGATCCCGAGCGTAATCCCATCACGCCGCCGTCATTAGCCCAAGAGACGCTGGATAACGCCCGCCTGATCGAGATAGTCAAACGGGAAGTGTTAGAGGCGTTGCGTGAAACAGGAGGCTATCATGAGCTTAATTGAACGCAGCCTGTCCAAACTCACCCTGACCGCCTTTAAAGACCGGGAGGGGAAAATCTCCGTAGGCAGCTTACAGGCGATGTATAACCCTGATGGGATTCAGCTCGATTATCAAACCCGCTACCAACAGGATGCAAGCGTTAACAATACCAGCCAAAGCAGCCGCTATGTACTATCACAACCCGCCGGTTTGACGTTAGTCCTGCTATTTGACGCCACTATGCCGGGCAACACTATCCCGGTAGAAACCCAACTCGCAACCCTGAAAGCCCTGTGTACGGTGGATGCCAGCACCAACGTGCCCCACTTCCTCAAAATCAAATGGGGCAAAATGCGTTGGGAAAACAAAGGTTATTTCGCTTGCCGGGCCAGTGATCTCACCATCAATTACACCCTGTTTGATCGGGACGCCACTCCGCTGCGAGCCAGCGCGACTTTATCGCTGATCGCGGATGAAAGCTTTGTTATTCAAGCCACTGAACAGCAGTTAAAATCACCGCCGATCACCGCAGTCAGCGTGACCGATATGCTCTCTCTGCCGTTAATCGCCTTAGGCGCCGGGGCTTCTCTGGCAGGCGGCATTGATTACCTCACCCTCGCCTGGCAAAACAATCTGGATAATCTTGATGATTTCACCCCCGGGCAAACGCTACAGGCACAGGGGGACGCATGAAGATACCGGTGATAGAGGTTAAAATAGCGGGAAAAACACTCAGCCAATTTTCTGTCATTAGTCTGACCGTAAACCACCAAATCAACGGTATCCCCACAGCCAATATCACGCTTAGCGTAGCCGGTGACGCCAACGCGATTTTTGCCACCAAAGCGCAAGCTGAACTCACAAGCTGTCGGCCCAATCAAGAACTGATCGTGCAACTGCAAAAAACCGTGTTGTTTAAGGGGATCATTGTTCGGCAAGCGCTTAAGTTCAAAGGTCAGGACAGTCTGGTTACCCTAATAGCGAAACATCCACTGCAAAAACTCACTGACAATTTCCATTCACAGCTATTCAGCCAACAAAGTGACGAAGCCATTATCAGAAAACTATTCAGTCAGGCGGGTATACCGGTCACGATAAAACAGGCACCTCAGCTTAAAACTGAACATGAGCAGATGGTCCAGTTTCGCTGCCATGACTGGAAATTCTTAAAAAACCGGCTGGCCGCTACCAATATCTGGTTATTACCCGGTAACGAGACGGTCACGCTGACGACGCCAGAATCACTTAATCAATCAACCATGCACACCATTAAACAACGTGCCAGCGATCAAGACACTGTGCTGTTTGAGGCAGATCTGCAATGGGATAACCGGCACAGCCCCAAAACGGTGAGCGTACAATCCTGGGATATCGCACAACAAAAACTGTCTCAAGCCACTCAGGCAAAAAACAGTCGGCTTGGCAGTGGTCAACTCGCGCCAGACAGTCTGGCAACCTTAACTGATCAGACATGGCAATGGGTTTTTAGCTATCCGCAAGATAATGAACAAGCCAAATACCTTGCTCAAGGCATGATGAATAACCTACGCAGTCATAACGTCTCCGGCAATGTTGAAGTTGCAGGGAATAGCCGCTATCAACCGGGGGATGTTCTGACGTTAAGCGGCTTTGGTCAGGCAATGGATGGTAAAAGCGTTATCACCGGCGTCAGTCAGACCATCAATCAGCGGCAAGGCTGGCGCACCCGGTTAACTCTGGGCCTGTTGCCGGAAACAGAACCGCCTGTTCCGCAGGTTAAAGAACTACATGTGGGGATTGTGGAAAAATACCAACAAGACAAGCAGTCACTGGACAGAATTCCGGTCAGGATACCGGCGTTAAACTTAACCAACAGCGTACTTTTTGCCCGACTGGGTAAACCTTATGCCAGTCATGAAAGCGGGTTCTGTTTCTACCCGGAACCGGGGGATGAGGTGATTATCGGTTTCTTTGAATGCGATCCCCGCTTCCCGGTGATATTAGGCGCTATGCACAACCCGAAAAATAAAACACCAATAGAACCCAGTGAAAAAAATCCAATAAAAACCCTGATCATTAAACAAGGGGATAATCAACAAGCATTAGTGTTCAATCATCAAGATAAAATCGCCGCCCTTAATAGCGGAAAACATGCGTTATCACTGCAACAGGATAAAGATATTACGATAAATTCAGCGAAGAATATTATCACCAAAGCTCAGGAAATTAACCTACAGGCTGAAAAATCCCTGTCAGCCACTGGAAAGTCCGGCGTCGATATTAAAGGTGCGAAAATTAACTTAACACAATAATAGGACAGCGAAATGACAAACAACATATTAGCCGATATTTATGGCCGGGGTTGGGCTTTTCCGCCACAGTTTTTTATTAAAGATAATACGCATCCAGAAATACCTACCGGAGTCCAAATGGCATCAGGTGCAGAGAATGTTCGCCAAAGCATGAAAATTCTTTTTCTCACTGAACCCGGTGAACGCATTATGCGTGAAGATTACGGTTGTGGCCTGAATGATTATCTGTTTGCCAATATTAATGATGCACTGATAGCAGAAATCCAAACTCGAATTGAAGAACGGGTACTGCGCTATGAACCGCGCGCGCAAATCACGATGATTCAGGTAAATCAAAGAACAGACTTACCCAATACCCTGCATGTTCAGGTGACTTACGCCCTGAGAGGCAGCGAAATCAACCAACAAATTGATGGCATCCTTGAGGTTAGCGAAGGCCAGGTGTGGGTGAACCTATGAGTAAACAATGTGTGGTGGATGGCGACAATCTGCTATTTGAACCGTTATTCGGCAACCGGCAAGTCACCCTTCTGGGACCGGCAACCATTAGAGGCAGTGGGCACGCCCAGATCCAAGGCAAAAAGATCGCCATTGTGGGTGACGAAAAAAAGGTCCAATTTCAAGCGCAATATATTACTCCGAGCCACCCAATACCCGGTATGGGAATGGTCACCATTGCTCAATTGGATGCCAGCCAATATATCGTCAGTGTCGGATAAATAACCTTTTCAACCTTATTTTTAAATAACAGGTGGTATAAATATGGGACAAGCCGAGTTAGATAATAAACTCTCCGCTATCGTGCCAAATACTGCTTTTAAACTTGATGAAAGAAGTACGCTGGATATTTTAAACTGGCTTAAAAAATACGCCGCCATCATTCCTTTCGATCAAGATAAAAAACAGTTCTGGGACAGTTTTTACTTTATTCAGGCAAATAATCCTCAGCAATTAGCTTGTATTTACCAACAAGTTAATCAAGCCAATGGCCTTTTACCGCCACATCAGGCGTTTATATTGGCTTTTTTAAAACTATTAGAAACAACCAAACGCTTATTAAACACTTTCCCAGCGCGACACCGTGATCTTTATTATCGAGAATTACTGGGACTAAACCCCAAAAACGCCCAAGCGGATAGCGTTGCCATCAGCGTTAGCCTGAATACGGATAACGCAGAATTTCTGGTAGCACAAGGCACGCTGTTTGATGCCGGGCAAGATAGCGCCGGTAATTCGTTACAGTATGCGTCAGTGCGCATAGAATTGACTGAACAAGATTTTATGCACACCCAATACTGGAAAGATCCGACCGGTAAAAATTTACCCTACACCCCACAAATCAGTGCGTTGCAAATCATATTCAGCGCTAAAGTAAAAACTGAGCAATACACCGTTTATCCCCTGACGCCTTTTGGTTGGGGAAACCCAAACGCAGAACTCCCTTCATTCGCCAATGACACACTCTATTTGGGCTTCACCAACGTGTTACCGGGACAAACCTTATCCCTATACTGGCAATTGGTCGGTACTCAAGAACTCACGCTATCTTGGTCTTATCTGAATCAACAAAACATCTGGCAACCATTAAATCAACTGGTTCATGATCAAACTCATAATCTGTTTGACCGGGGGATATGGAGTACATTATTGCCACAGGATGCATCAAATCAAGCAGCCTTGATGCCGGCAGGACGATACTGGCTGAAAACAGAGATAACTCAGCAGACCGCCCCTCAAGATTACCCAAGAATGCAAGGCATACTGTACAACGCCACCACCGCCACATTAATCAACCCGGCAGGCATTGAAAATGATCACTTTATCAATGGCTTGGTTGCCGACAGTATCAAGCAGACAGTCAGCACATCCGCCGCCATTAGCCGTGTGACGCAACCTTGGGCTTCCTGGAATGGGCGTCCGAAAGAAACAGAACCCGCGTTTCTCACACGAATTCCACCTCGGTTGTCCCATCGTAACCGTGCTTTAAGTTGGAATAACATTGTCACGCTACTGAAAGAGAATTTTACGAGTATATTTGATGTCAAATACCCTTCCGCCAATGAATTAACCAAAATCCCGGCCCCGGAAACGCAACAACTGATTGTGATCCCTGACAGTCGTTACAAAGACAACGATGATGCACTGCGCCCGATCCTGAACCCGGCCCGACTGGCAGAAATGGTCCACTGGATAAGTCAACTCAGCAGTCCCTGGACCACCCTCAAAATCGACAACCCCACCTATGTTGACGTGCTGATCAGCTATCAACGGTGTTTGTCACAGGGGTTAATCCTGACTATGGCCGTCATCAGTTACAGCAGGAACTCAGCCGAAAATATATGCCGTGGGCAGAAGATTATCGCCGCGCCTTACTGGATTTGCACAGTAGCGATAACAATAACGACAACAATGCAGATTATTTTTTCTTTAACGATGTACAGCTAGTTCGTGAGCCTGAAAGCGAACGCTATGAATACTGGTATAACAAACAGAAACGTGAATATAGTTTTATTAAAACGCCAGATAGCCAACAATTAACGCTGAGAGGCAATTACTGGCTTTATCTACTTCCTAGTCGGGAAACTGAGATCAATAAGACATTAGTGCAGCAAAGTCTGACGGCTTTCTTAAAAAACAACCGTAATCTGGGGGAATCCGTCAGTAAAATTATCTGGCTACAACCCACGGATTTCTTATTGCAGCTTAATATTGAGCTGGATGATGATGTGAGAGATATTGATGACATCTTCGCCAAAGTCTATATGACAACCGCACAGACGGTACTGGCAACACCATTACGTTATACCACTCAAGCCATGAAAGAATCAGGCTACAGCAATGAAGAAATATTCGCGGGACCTTATTTACATCACGGCTGGATACCTGAATTACCCGCAGCCAAAGATTACACCAAGCCGACAGAATTAAAGCTCAGCCATTTGGCTAATCGTTTATTGGCTATCCCGGGGATACAAAGTATTACCCGATTAGCATTAGGCCAACACGATGAAAACATTTCTCCGCTGGTGGACGATAATTGGTCCTGGACAATCACTCAAGGATATTATCCCAGGCTATGGGGTAACGATCCCTTAAGCTTAATTTCCTCACCAGCAAGCCCACTCATTATTACCGCCAAAGGTGGAGTAAAAGTCGCTGTTTCTAAACAAGATATAGCGAGCAAAATTATTGCTGAGCCATTGATTGAGACACAGGCCGAATTATTAAACTGGGGCAAACATCGTAAAGTTTTGGATTACTATCCAGTCAGCAATAAATTACCCGCCTGCTATGGATTACAGACCTACGCCGAGACTCAACAGCAAGTACACTTGCACCAATTTATGTTGCCGTTTGAACAGATGCTGGCTAACGGCTGCGCCGAACTCGACCTTTTACCGAAATTACTAGCCTTTAAACAACGGGGAAATGCAATATACGGTATACAATGGCCTTTTAAAGCCAATACTGTCGGTCAGAAAGTCCATCAGGAAATCATGCCTGATATAATCAAACAACTAAATAATGACTCCCAAATTATTATTAATAATGGTAACGGTATCCATCCACAAAATTATGCAAAAGAATTATCAATCCTGAATGACTTATTGGAATATTTTGGTACCCATCGCGCGGCCAGACCACTCACTCTGGATTCATTGGATTTTCTCTCTACTCAGCGCGGTTATTTGGCTCAACAACCTGAATTGACCTACCAGCGTAATAATATTCGTATTGATAAAGTGTCAGCGCTGCAAAAACGAATTGCCGCCCGTATTGGCTTAGGTGGAGAGTGTTTTAAAGACAACCCCAACTTGGCTAATTTGCCTTTCTATCTGATTGAACATCGTCAGCTATTACCGGTAAAACCTGACAAAAAATTCGATAGTGAGCAAAAGCCCGATAATCTGGCAATAAACAGTGAAACCAATGCTAAAAATCATCAATTAGTCATTACCCAGAAAGGAACGGCAGGCCAATTATTGCATGGTCAAGTGATTAATCTAATTATTATTGAGGGCGACAGAAAATTCACATTACGGGGCCAAATGATCACCGATATTACAGGAGACGCCTTCTCGCTTGACACCCGTAATAGCACTGATCTAGAGCGTAATTTAGACCGTGTGAAAACCACGTTTGAACAAGGTAATTTACGCTGGTGTAATAGCCCGGTATGGATGGAAGATATGGATTATCAACTGGTTTATGCCAGTGAGACATATCAAACGGGAACAGAAGATGAACGCTGGATCACCTCCAGCACCCAAAGTCCCTTCCCTGCTATGATCGAAGAACATGATGAAATCACCCTGAAATATGTCATTACCCCCGATAGGCCGCCGACAACAATATTAGCTAACAGTGATTCTCCCGCCGGTTATGAACTTAAAGCACAGGTAGTGAAGTTCGATAGTATTCAAGGCCGAATATTACTTAAAAAAATATCCGGCCAACAATATGATTTCCCGAAACCAGAAGATGCATGGCGCTATCGTTGGTATTTTTCCAATGAAAAATACGCGTTGGCAGAACAATGGCGCTCCCTTGGGTGATGAAGCCTATAATATTTTAGAAACCTTAACGTTAGGACGTCTACCTTCAACGGCAACGGGTACAGGTAATATGCGCATTGCCACCGAACAGCAGCGCAAAGAGGTTATTGGCGACTCTGGAACTGAATGGAACGAAAAGGTAATAGAAGATAATCAGTTACTATATGTACCAAAAATTTAAATTAATACTACATTTGAGTAAACATAATAGCAAAAATAGATTAGTTGAATAATATCGATTTCAGAGTTAAATAAAATATTCTCCCTGATTGCCATTTCATTATACGGCAATATTGACAGGATATTTAAAACAGAATAATTCAATATTATATACAAGGTCATTAAAATGGAAAAAAAACATAATCTGTCTACTTCGCAATCCAATACAGAAAATACCAATCCTAAATCAATAGGACCTTCAGCAGATGAACTAAAAAATCGTTTTAAAGAAGGCAGTATTCCCCTACAAACCGATTATTCAGACCTGATTGATATTGCTGATATCGGTCGCCGGGCAGTAGGCAAAGCACCGGATCAGACGGACAATCCAAATTCAGGGCTAGAACTGGATAATAATCATGGATTATCAGTGAAAACTAACCCTACCGGCGGTATTTCCGTTGATTCGAGTGGCATAGCTGTTAAATGTTGGCCGAGCGGTGGTATTACAGTCACTGACGGTTCTGGTCTTTATTTAAAATTAGCAGGGGGCAATACCGGTAATGGTTGGAGTGGTGTAAGTGGATTAAGCTTGGGTTCAGACGGTGTAAAAATTAAGGCAAATAATGGCATTAATGTTGATGGTAGTGGTGTCGCTGTAAAAGTCAAAGATAAAAGCCTACTGACTGACGCTGGTGGATTAGCGGTAAATACCGGCAGGGGGTTGTGGATTAATAACGATAAACTTGAAGTGGATAATCATGACGGGATTGAAATAGTTAACGAAGGTGTAAAAGTTAAAGCAGGTAACGGTATTAATGTTGATAGTAATGGTGTCGCTGTAAAAGCCAAAGATAATACAATAAACGTCGAATCTACAGGGATATCAGTAAGACTTGGTTGGGGAATAAAAATAGGTGATGGATTAGATGTTAAGGCCAGCAATGGTATTCACGTTGATAGTAATGGCGTCTCTGTAAAAGCTAAGGCTGGTAATGGTATTAAAGTAGACAGTGATGGCGTAAGCATTGATATACAATCAATTGCATCAGCACTCGCTGACCTAATTATTCCACCAGGAACAATTGTGCCATTTTATGGCAATTATAATAGTCCCCCTTCTGGTTGGGTATGGTGTGATGGAAGTAATGGCACGCCTGACTTAAATACTAATAGTAATCATCATGACTCAGTTGACTATATTAATTTAATTTCAGGTGGGGGAGATAAAAGGACTAATTATTGGCAGTTAGATTATGGAACACATGTAGCAGCAAATATATATTTTATGAGATACATTATGAAAAAATAAATTAGTTAATCATAGTGATATATTCTATATAAAACCCACCTCACATTTATTATACCCGTCATCTTTCAAGTTGCCTCTTTGTTGGCTGCACTCACTCACCCCGGTCACATAGTTATCTATGCTCCCGGGGATTCGCTCCCTTGTCGTCGCGATGCATCTTGAAATCCATAGAGTATATATCAATTCACGACAGAGGAAATATTAATATGCCTAAGGAGCCAAATCTGTTAAACCGGATTATCATTACTATTGAGGCTAATAATCAACAGGTGGCTAAAAAGGTATTGCATGGCTCCCTGCTTAATCAAACTGATATCAATAAGTTATTTAACACATTCTTTACTCAACATCCCATTAATCAGGATATCTATTTAGAAACATTAACTCTGGATCTTGGTGAAATAAATTTACATAACTTTAATTCACTATTCCCTGTAAAGCTTAATACTGCACTAAATAAAGCATTAAGCCATTATCAAATTAATCATCAGGAGAAAAAAACACCCCTAATAGAATCAAAATCGCAAAAAATAACCAACAAACCTTCTTTATTATATGTCAACAATTCAATTAATGTTGAAGATTTCATTCATTATTTAAATCAAAAGAATTCCGCATTGAATTCAATAGAGATTAAAACTCATCATCAAAATATTGACATCAATATCCAAGAATTAGTTAATCAATTAGCTGGAATAGAAGATAAATTAGCTTTATTTTTAGCAAAAAGCTGTTTATCTGAACCAAGTCTACAACGGTTATTAGCGCTCAAGCAACCCACTTTATTAAGCGCTATTAACCACAAACTATCCGAAAGGATAAACAAATCACAATATTTGGGGGAGCCTGCCTCCCCCGGACAACTAATACTCAATGCGTTGCAATATATACAGCTAAATCATACACAGGAGATACCTAAACTGGATGCGAAAGTGCTATCACATCTCACCACTGAATTAGATAATGGTACACTTAATGCAACATCTATTATTACGTTATTTCGTCAGATTATCACTCACAATATTCCATTAAATAATTGGTTAAAACAGTTATGGCAAACTATTACTGTTGCAACATTCAGTAAAAAATATCTATCAGCTAAAGAATATCAATATTTATCTGAGCATTTTATTTCAAATCATATGAATAAAGATATACTCAGTGAAAAATTAATTGTTACTAATCATAACAACGTTAATACTCAGGAAAATCAATATTTACCTGAGCATTATTTTTCAAATCATATGGATCTCGGTAAGAAATCAATTATTACTAATTATGACAACATTAATACTCAGGAAGATCAATATTTACCTGAGCATTATTTTTCAAATCATACGGATAAAGATATACTTGGTAAAAAATCAATTATTACCAATCATGACAGCATCAATATTCAGGAAAAGCAATATTTACCTGAACATTTTATTTCAGACCATGCAGATAAAAACAAATCTAATAAGAAATTAGTCTTTACTCACGTTGACATTCAAAATATTCATAAATATCAACATTCGACAAATCAAGAATTAATATCAAAAAACCATAAGATATCAGCAGCATCAAATAATCTATCTGTTAAAGATAATAAATGTAGCCAATTCCGAACTATCAGAAAAGTACCGCCTGAATCAACTTTATTATCCAGACAAATTCTTTCATATCAGGTGAATAACGCTGGAATATTGATTTTATGGCCGATGCTACCCGCATTATTTAATCAACTGGGCTTACTTGAAGAGCAAAAATTTATTCATCGTCAAGCCCAATTTAGCGCGGTTAATTTCCTTAACTATCTAATTTGGGGAAACGAAAAAATACAGACAGAGCAAAATATATTGAATAACGTTCTGTGTGGATTAATGGCTGACGAAGTGATTGAATTAACCCCTCTTGAACCAGAAAAACAATTGATCATAGATCAATGGCTAGATGCCATTATTAGCCAACTTCCCGGCTGGAAAAAGTTAAGCCGCAATGACGCTCGTCAGTTGTTTTTACAACGGCCCGGTGAATTGCTGATAAATGAACAGGAAATCAAAATCATGGTAGAGCATCAGCCGTTCGATATGCTATTAACCGATTGGCCGTGGCCATTAAATATCGCCAAGCTTCCCTGGCTGAATCACCCTTTAAAAATTGACTGGAAAAATATTTAGAAGGTTTATATGGACTACCTACTCACAAATAACCCCTGTAACGGAGCTGAATTACGCTGGATTTATCCCCATTTTGAACGTATCGATCTGCTATTACAGCAATACTATTATCAAAAGGGAGATCAGTACGATGCATTACCGGAAAGCTTTTTACTGACCGAAGAGGAAATAGAACAGTGTTTAATATCACCGCAAGGTATACCTCATTGGCTGGCTACAACGAATAATCCTATTCTTCATCCAGAAATCGAGGCAAGCCCTGCCCTTGATGCATTATCATTGTTGGTCGAACGTTTTGAACTGACTGAATTTGAGCGTGATGTTTTATTATTAGGTCTATTACCCCATTTCGATGGCCGTTATCATGCATTATTTGCTACTCTAAATGGTAGCAGTAAAAAACAGTGGCCCAGCTTCGCTTTAGCCATTGAATTATTTAGCCAACGTCAAAGTGATCGGCAATTACTGCAAAATAGCTTTTTACCGCAAACACCGTTAATCAGTAACCAATTATTACGACTCAATAATCACGAAGAATCTATCTGGTTACAAACGCAATTTTTAACTCACAATGCGGTCTGGCATTTTTTATCGGGACAACGAACCCTTTTATCCCCCTTGATAACCTGTGCTAACTGGCAAACACCTGCCTTACATAACGGGTATCCGCAAACCCTTTATCACTCATTTGAGAAGATATTATTGAATGAAACCGACAAAATACGACCATTAATAATACTCAGAGGTAAAGAAGGCAGCGCCAGAGAATTAGCGGTCAGCAATATTATGGAATCTCATGGTATTCATACCTTAACGCTTGATTTAACCCACCTAATCGATGAAGAAAATACAACCAAAATATCCGGCCTGCTGGCGGATGCAATACGAGAAACCCGGCTACATAACGCTTGTTTATTAATTCGCAATTTTTCTTTGCTCATAGAAGAAAAGAAAATATTACACCGTGATTTATCTATTTTACTGAATCAGCCAAAATTACGCGTAGTTTGTCTGGTAGAACCGGGAGAGGCATTCATCTGGATTAAACACCTGCCAATAGTGCAAATTAATATGCCCGTTGCAACATTGGTGGATAAAAAAACCTTGCTAAAAGCAAGTTTACCGGAGAGTATCGCTCAAAAAATTAATATTACTCAGCTATGTCAGCGTTTTTCATTTACTGCGGAAACATTACCGCTCATTGTTGAAGAAGCTTATCAATATCAAATGATCCGACAACCAGAAGGCCAATTGGAAGAAATCGATCTGCGTAAAGCATTAAGTTTCCGCGCTCAACAGAATTTCGGTAAATTAGCTCAGCGAATAACGCCCAAACGCAGCCTTAATGATTTAGTCATTTCAGACGTATTAGCGCAACAATTAAAAGAAATTATTGCCGCCATTTATCACCGTGATCAAATTCTGGCTACCGGCTTTCAGGAAAAAATCGGTTATGGCACCGGTATTAGTGCACTATTTTACGGAGAATCGGGTACCGGTAAAACCATGGCCGCTGAGGTGATTGCCGGACATCTTGGCGTTGATCTAATTAAAGTCGATCTCTCTACCGTGGTAAATAAATATATCGGTGAAACCGAAAAAAATATCTCCCGTATTTTCGATCTGGCCGAAGCCGATTCCGGGGTACTATTTTTCGACGAAGCCGACGCCCTATTTGGCAAACGCAGTGAAACCAAAGACGCCCAAGACAGACATGCTAATATTGAAGTTTCTTATCTGCTACAACGACTGGAAAATTATCCGGGATTAGTCATTTTAGCCACCAATAACCGCACCCATTTAGATAGCGCGTTTAACCGCCGTTTTACCTTTATTACCCGCTTTACTTACCCTGATGAAGCATTACGTAAAAAAATGTGGCAAAAAATTTGGCCTAAGCAACTAACATTGTCCAACGAAATTGATTTTGAGCATCTGGCTAAACGATCCGATTTGACCGGAGCGAATATTAGAAATATTGCTCTATTATCATCACTATTATCCGCAGATGATAACTGCAAACAAATCGAAAATAAACATATAGATCGAGCCGTGATACTTGAATTAAATAAAACGGGCCGATTAGCTTTTTAAAAAAATAGAATAGGAACAAATATGACAACCATCATTGCTTCTGACAATGCGATTATCGAAATTAATCAAGCATTAAATACTATTTTATCTCAATATTTAGATATTTCCGGTCAGAAAATTAATATTCGTTTTGATCTACCTGAAATTAACTCTATTCAATCGGAACCGACGGTCAGTGTATTTCTTTATGATATACATGAAGATCTACAATTACGTTCTGCGGAACCAAGACGTTATAACCCGATGAGCAGCACATTATTGCCGGGATGGGTCAATATCAATTGTAATTATTTAATTACCTACTGGGATGCGAGTAAGCCCTCTAGTGATAGCTCCAGCCCGGACAGTCAACCCAATAATCAAGCCGCACAAGTGATGACACGGGTTTTAAATGCATTAATCAATAATCGTCAATTAACCGGTATTCCCGGTGCCTATACCCAAGTTATTCCCCAGCAGGAAAACTTAAATAGTTTAGGTAATTTTTGGCAAGCTCTTGGTAATCGCCCTCGCCTCTCTTTAATGTATTCCATTACTGTACCGATGAAACTGCAAGATATTAAAGACAATATTAAACCAATTAGCCAAATATCCACTTCTGTGGTTCAAAAACCCAGTCTGGATAATTCACAAATAAGCCAAGCTCTGGCAGATAAATTATGTGCAGATTTAGGCGGTACCGAAGATATTCGCCTTGCCATAGCTAAAGTGAATCTGATAACCGAATCCACAACAGATAATAATTATAATCAGGAAAATGAAAGTGTTATTCTTGAAGTTTCGGGTATTACTCTCTCAACCTATTTAGCTAAAATAAAAGATATTCTTTCTACATGGGTAAATAGCCAAGAAATCGTGGTTAAAGTAAATGGGACAGGTATTATTATCGCTAAAGAAAATTCTGATAATTTAATGTCAATATAAAATTATACAGATAATAAATCAAACTAATAATAAAGGATTTATAAATATGCCAAAATATTCTAATTCTCAGAGAATACCCATACAGAATAGTAAAAATAGCCGTAGAACATTTCCATTACCACCCCCTTCCGATGGACATCTTTCACTTTCAAATAATCTGACTAGCGACTCCTCCGTTCGCCAAGAAGTTAAGAGACAATTTATCTGGGAAGGCCATATGGAGGCAATTGAAAAAGCGTCCAGAATAGGTAATTTTGCTGTCAGTTTTCGGGCAGCAGGTGAACCAACACTCAGAGCCTTGGGTAAAGGCGCCGCGGCCAAGGGGCATGATATTCTGGAAAAAACCATTAAACCCGGTTCAATTAACAAAGCTTATCCCATAGACGAAGCTTCAGATGTGATAAAGAAAGTGCAGGAGGCGGGTATTGAAGGCTATGTCGGTCACTGGAATAAAGAAACGGGACGTCTCAAGGGTATTTATATGAGCAGCGGTCACGGTTTATCAGATAAACAGGTCAATGGGAAAATTTATCCCATAGATTTAAACAATCTCGAAGCAAGTCTGGCTCCTTTGAAAGAAAAAAAGAATTGGGCTGCACTGCCTTTCACCGGTGATTATGATATGCACGACATGATTAGTTTTACAACGCAACCACATTCAGTGCCATCCAATTCATCAGAAGAAAAGAAAATCATCGATCGCATTAACAAATATATCGCTAAATCTGATTCAAACCGGCCATTTGAAGATATAGAGCACAATGTTATCAGGCATGGTCCTCAAGTAAGCTACCCTGCTTTTGCGATGGATAAAGAACAAGAAGAGATAAAGAAACACGGGGGAATTGTCAAAGCGGTTGCTGAACCAGGGGAATTTCCGGTTGCTATTGTCAGTAAAGGGAAATGGACAATTGCCAATAATATCGATGAACTGAATCAGTTTTATAATAGTATTGGCGCAAAAATGAAAGCAAGCTGGAAACCAGGCGCTGGAAATCCCGGATTCGTTTCCAATCCACAAAAACCGGGCATGGCTAGATTTAGCCGGAAATCTCACTAATCATACTGGCAAGAAAGAATGGTATTCTTTCTATATCTTTAAGAAGCTCGTTAAGTGAATTAACGAGCTTCTTATCATTTTGTTGGCTGCACGCGCTCACCCCAGTCACATAGTTTGCTATGCTTCCGGGGATTCACGCCCTTTCCGTCACGATCCATCTGAAATCCATAGGGTATATAACTAAAATATTATACTACTGACTCACAACTTGATCTTTAGGGTCAAATGTAAATACAGCATCTGTTGCCTGTTTTACATTTATACCTTTAGGTAATTTGATTTTAACAACAGGTAAATTTTTGCCTATTGTTAAAATGCTACTACCAAGAACTTTAAATGAGGATGCATTATTCAAATTTAATATTAAAGATCAAGTTATTAAGCCATAAACGATTATTGGATTACTTTAAGCTCTATTTTTCATACTGAGCTTACTGTAATCCACTTATCCCAATCAATAAAAACAACCCTATTCATTACCACCGACTTGCCATACTTGAAATTGAATAATCAGAAAAAATAAACATCCATTAACAATCTCTGTTATTAATTAATGTTGTATATAAAAATCCCCCGCCCATAATTGTTTTGTTTCATTGGAAATTATTTAAATAACCATTGGTTAAATTTTTAAATATAAACAATAACATCTATAAATCATGTTATTGCGGTAGCTATACTTTTCAATAAAAACTAATGAAGGTAAAGAAATAAACGCTTTTTATATTTTAAATGCAAATAGTAAATAAAGGAAAAAATCATCAATTTCATTGATGAATAAAACAACTCAATATCATATACAAGGTGATAAAAATGGAAAAAGAATATAACCGGTCCACTTTAGAATCCAATATAGAGAATACCAATACTCTGGATCGCCATGAAATTGGTAAAACGCTTGGTCAGACTGATAATCCACATTCAGCGCTAAAACCGGGTGATGACTATACACAAACAATAAAAATTAACCCTGACGGCGGCTTAACAGCAGATAAAGATGGATTAAGTGTAAAAATTAAAGCGGGTGATGGTATTAAGGTAGACAGTAGCGGCATCAGTATTGATCCCAATAATGTACTGCCAAGAGGCATGATTATGATGTTCTCCGGTGAGAATGCTCCTACAGGCTGGGCTTTTTGTGATGGCAATAATGGAACCCCAGATTTAAGAAGCCGTTTTGTCATGTGTGGTGAAACTATTTCTGAGACAGGGCAAAGCAGTAGTAAAGCTAATGGTAGTGGCACCGAAAAAAGCTTTTCCAAGAATACAGCATCAACTGCGGTTTCGGTCAATGTTACTGTGGGAAATACAGTATTAACAGAGTTACAAATACCTAGTCATAAACATATTGGGGGTATGACTTATTATACTAGTTATGGAATGAAATATGGCTACGCCCCTGATAACAAAACCGAATATCAAATAAATAATAGCTATACTAGCTCAATATGGCTGAAACCTTCATTAGGAAAAGATCACTATGCATATACATCAAACACAGGAGGTGGACAAGGACATAACCATCCGGCAACAGCATCGTCCCCTTCACATAATCATAGCATTGATATCATTCCGCCTTATTATCTATTAGCTTTTATTATGAAACTTTAATTCCGTTGCACCAGAAAGATTTAAATTACCTCTTATTTTCTAATTACAAAGGATATATAACAATGAATATATCTAGTTATTTCTTCCTGAATGAAGAAAACATTAAGTTCAATAATCAGTGTTTAAATACATACATGGGTTACCCCCAACCCATCGGTAAAGATTGGCCCAACCTGCCTGCCGGGTTCCAAAGATATATTGACGATGTTATTAATTTAAATGGCTTTTTATATTTTTTTAAAGGTTCACTGTATCTTAAATTCGATATCGTGAAAGCACAAGTCTTTGATGGACCAAACTTCATTATAGATGGCTGGCCTGGATTAAAAGGAACAGAACTGGAAAATGGAATAGATGCTGCCATAGAATTGACTACCAACACCGTTTGTTTCTTTAAAGGCAGGCATTGTATAGATTACACCATTGATTCACACACAATTGAGATGAATACTATTTCAGACCGATGGGGAATGACTGGGAAATATGCAGCATTTAGTAGCAATCTGGATGCCATTATTTCATGGCCAGATATCGATGGAAATTTTATTTATTTTTTCAAAGGTGATTCTTTTATTCGGTTCGACCCAAATTTGAATGCACTTGATGCCGGGCCAATCATCATCTCCAGCGATAATCAGGGTTGGAGAGGGTTAACCTTCAAAAATATTCAAGCGGCAGTATCGGTCGATACCGATTTATTAGGCAGTCACCGAGACAATAGTGGAGGCAATAGTAAAGTCTGTAATGGAACATGTGGTACTAATGACACGGGTAAACATTGTTTCCAGTTACCTCACAGTATTCGATTCGGCTTGATAGCCTACACTAATACAAATATTCCGCAAACTGTAAAAGTATATATTGACGATTTTCTGGTAGATACATTAACCAGTACCAGTAAAGGACAAAATAATCTCATGGTAACTAAAGACTACACATCAGGTACAGGCAAAATCTGTATTGAGATTGAAGGGGATGGCAAACCATGTAAGCTACGTTATTTCGATAATATATTTGATGGAAAACCGGGAACAGCTATTATCAGCGCTGAAAATGGTACCAATAGTCATTACAATGATAGTGTGGTGTTCTTGAATTGGCCTCTGACATAAACTAAAAATACTCGGTTTCGAATAATTATTGCGCCCTCCGTGGCGCATTTTTTCCTACTCATATGACTACCGTAAAATAAATAGTAGTATTTGGAAGAAATACAGTAATTTTGTCGGACATTTATTCAAGCTCACTCTGGCTCAGACCGGTAGTTTTCATCACTGTTTCACGATCGATTCCGCTGTTCAGCAATGCATGAGCAATTTTTAACGTTGCTTCTTGACGCCCTTCCTGACGTGCTTTATGTTCCAATCTTTGTGCTATTGTCATCAGTACCTCCTCATACCTCGGGGACTGTTCTGCCAGTCGCCGTAAGATCCTCTTCTCACACGGATCGTTGAATGCTGATTGAGAACTCTCAAGACGAGTTAGTGGCGTATTTGCTCCAGTTCGTTCTGGCTCAGACCGGTGGTTTTCATCACTGTTTCACGATCGACTCCGCTGTTCAGCAATGCATGAGCAATTTTTAACGTTGCTTCTTGACGTCCTTCCTGACGTCCTTCCTGACGTGCTTTATGTTCCAATCTTTGTGCTATTGTCATCAGTACCTCCTCATACCTCGGGGACTGTTCTGCCAGTCGCCGAATAAAACCCTCTGGATCGGCGGTATCTCCCACCTGTAATAAGTAGTTTAGCACGCTTTTTAGCTGTTCATCCGTATAGTAATCATACGTCAGCAGTATAACCAACTCTTGCAGCAGCTCTGCCATATCTCGCTGTCGGATATGCTTTTGCACCATTTCCAGTAGCGCGACCCGTTTGTGCGTCAAGATTTCATCATCCGGGATTACCGTTACATCTACCAGCGGGAATTTATTGGAATAGATTTCCTCCGCCAGGGCCGGATCATCGAAACAGTTTAGCCAATTGGTACTCCAAGGATACGGCTGTATTTTACCGTGATAGAACAACACCGGAATGACCAGCGGCAATTTTTCATGTCCCTGCTCCAGATGCCGTTGCATGGCTGAAATACCGTAGCGCATTAATCGAAATGCCATCATTTTGTCCGGGGAACTTTGGTGCTCGATCACACAATACACATAACCGTCACCCTGAGCCGTTTTCAATGAATACAAAATGTCGGAATAATGCGCCCGCAGATTGTCTTCAATAAACGACCCTGATTCCAACCGCAGTGTATCCAGATCACAAACTGCCCGTAATGTCGCAGGCAAATGTATCTCCAAAAAGTCTCTGGCAGTATCAATATGACTTAAAAACTGTTTAAAAACAGCGTCATGTGGCGTTGGTGTATTTTTTCTCTTCATCGGTGAATGGTAGCATACTTTCTTTTATATTGAAGGAATATTAAGCAAGAAACCAAGCGGACTGAGATGTCTTGAATTTTCTTTGACAAAAATTTTGATCGTACCTCAGATACTTTAATTTCCTTCTTAAGCGAAGTTCAGGTTAGTTACCTTTCCTGCAAATTTCCGCTATTTACCTGCTCCAATGATTTAAGTAAATGTTTTGCATTAGCGGATGAACGTAGTAAATAAGCAGTTTCTTCAAGGCTTGCATATTCTGCATTTGAAATAATAACGCAATCGCCACCGTTTTGTCTGGTGATCAATATTGGTGCACAATCCTGAACAACTTGATCCATTATCGAAGCAAGATTTCCCTTTGCAACGCTATATATTGTCTTCCGCATAATATGCCTTTTTCACCGTAGTATAAATATCATACAAAGATTGCATGACAAAATAGTATAATATCAAGCTAAACATCTATACCCTATGGATTTCAAGATGCATCGCGGCGGCAAGGGAGCGAATCCCCGGGAGCATAGATAACTATGTGACCGGGGTGAGAGAGTGCAGCCAACAAAGAGGCAACTTGAAGGATAACGGGTATATATGTGCTATCCGTGGCCCAATCTCTTTATTCGCACGATCCCTATCCGCCCATATGTAAAAGTTGATAGCTTTATCTGATTGCAAATCACCTTTGATTTGCACTATGTTAATTGACCAATTCTAGTTGAAAGAATAAAATAATGGTCAAGAAACAGGAGATTTTATGAACACCGCAACCAAACAACGTAATTTGAATGAGCTACAAGTGTTACTGCAAAAACGCTTTGACATAATATTCGGCTCATTGATGCCTGAGTTTGCTGAAAAGGCGAAGGCCAGCAATGCTCTTGTTCTTCCGGATAGCGAACTTTTTGGGCTGCTGTACTCAACCGTACTTGAAAAGAGTGCGAGGACTCCCGATCGCGAACTCCGCAAACTAAAGCGTCGCGCTGAGAACCTGTCCAATTTTTATAAGGAAATTGAGCGCATGGGTGGCGTAATTAAAGCAGTAGATGTTGCTGATATTCTCGGTATCACGCGTCAGGCCGTTAATTTGCGAGTGAAGGGAAATAAGCTGCTCGCTTTCAAGAAGAACAGCGATCATGTCTTCCCGCTCTTTCAATTCAAAGAGGGAGGGCTGTTACCTCACTTTGAAAACGTCATGAAAGCAATGAGCAATGATATCGGGCCTATTTCCAGAATATCGTTTTTGACTACCCCCTTGAGCGACAAGAACGGTAAAGGGAAAACCCCTATTGAGATCATGAAAGAAGATAGCAGCATTGATGATGTTTCAAAAATGCTTCGTGCAGCGAAACAGATGGGCAAACAGATCGCCAGTTAAGAGAAGTCTCCTTTGTTTGCATTGTGAGGTACCCCCATAAATAAGTTTTGCCATAGGCTTCTCCTTAATGTTTTTTTGAAATGGTGTCGTGTGCTTGCCCACTGACACCGCTATGCC
Source organism: Photorhabdus sp. HUG-39 (assembly GCF_963878365.1). NCBI lineage: Bacteria > Pseudomonadati > Pseudomonadota > Gammaproteobacteria > Enterobacterales > Morganellaceae > Photorhabdus > Photorhabdus sp. HUG-39. Next base: position 48,528 of record NZ_CAWNWY010000023.1, read on the forward strand.
GTGATTGGCATCACAATTATACGACGATTAAAGTGGTTTTAAATTGATTGATTTTTTGGGGTTTATTGCATTAAAACTTGATTACAATGCTAGTCACACATAATTGCACATAAGGGTTGTAAGACGAAATTTCCGGCTTACAACCCCATTCAGGTGACTAAAATTAGTATGCCATTACACCTAGACGAAGTACGCCTAGTGAATAACGCGTATTTCTATTTGCAAAAGTGCCGTCAATTCAATCAAACACCGCTTGTAACACATTGTTTGGCCAATAAATATTATTTATGAGAGTAATATCTCGTTCAGATGAACAGGTATCTGCGGTCAATGGGGTAGTCTCAGAAAATGTCAATAGCCTTGGTTTTAGCTTAGAGGAAGTAGAAAAATCACAATATAATGCCAATGCGAGTACTCCATATAATCTATTTCTATTTATAGAATTAACTATATCGTCAAAATAGCCCGCATTTGAACCTGCATTATTCGACATTTCATATGCATAACTGCTTAGGCTTGACCACCGGTTGGTTAATCTGACCAAACCTCCTCCTATCTGCACATTATTATCATAATTGCTAGTTATAAACGAAGATATTCGGCTAAATCTAGCTGATTCAGCCACAGCGGTAATCAATGTCATAAAAGCTCTTGCTGCTAGAGGCTCTACTGTTCCTGAACCATTTTGCCGCCATAAAGTCGTAATGGCGCTATTGATGGTTTCATTGCTCACAATTGTTTCTTCTCTTGTACGGTTAGCCCGTCTAAATAAATCAATATAACTTGAAGAAATATTTAAATTTAAAAGGTTTGTCTCCGGAACTGTTATGTTGGAAAATTCAGTATCATTGAATCTGTAGAATATCCCAGCAGAGACAAATCCCACCATATACAAATTAGTATTTGATAATATAAGATCAATAACATCCCCATTATTACTTATGAGGTGAACCGATGTATATGGTTCAGTGGGATTAAGGACAAGTAATCCGGGAACATTAGGTAGGTGGCTCCCTACTATAGATCTAAGATTCTTAATGGATTTAATATAGTTTTGAGCATCTGAATAATCAAAATTGACGCTCTTAGAATATACTACGTTACTAAATAAAAAGAAAAATAAAATCAAGTACCTGTAAAAATTTTTCATTCCGCTCTCTTCTATGATTAGAACTTAACATTTCAATTAGTCTTAAAGTGTCAATTAAATGAAGAGCCCCGCCGCAAGCAGCGGGGTATCTTAAAACATTGAAACAGTACTACCCATCCCATTTACATTAAATTGAAAAACTTCTGCGGAAAGGATTCCCCTGAGCCGCTGTTTACAACAATGCCCTTTATTCTGGTATAACTTATTCACGGTAAAGTGTAACAGCATATAAAGGTTTGTACTCACTACCATCACCTTCGATGGTTATGTCTACTTTTGTACCAATAATTTGAGCTGTCCTTAACAAATGCATCATCTCCTGATTGCAGTCATCTAAATAGAAACCCTGTCCATATCCAATTGAATTTAAATATCCCCAGCAGTGTTTATCTGAATTAGCTTTAAGCCACTGAACATAGCCAGATATCGTGTACTGCCCCGAGAATGATGGTGCCGAAAATAAAGACAAGGCAATGAAAATAGCACTGATTTTTTTATTCATGAATATTCCATTAAAATAAAACTACTATAAGGTTAGTGAAAGGATATCGATTTACCCATCAGTCCAAAATTCTCCGCCCCAGAGTGTCCTTTTCATCTGAGGACAACGTTTGAATATTTCTCTTGTTGTCAAACTTTTTATCAGTGCGACAACCTTTGCCACGCTGTATATTGGTATTATACCCGTCATCTTTCAAGTTGCCTCTTTGTTGGCTGCACTCACTCACCCCGATCACATAGTTATCTATGCTCCCGGGGATTCGCTCCCTTGCCGTCGCGATCCATCTTGAAATCCATTGGGTATATTATGGCAGCTATAAAATTTGGATAGAAATCATCCATCCGTTCTATTTCAATCCTTTTTAATGGAGTAATTTGTTATTCTATCGTCTATATAAAATGGCAAATCCAGAACAAAAGCAATCTGTGCTTTCTGAACAGCATTATCATGAATTTCCACTTTTTTACCATCCTTAGTTAGGATGTAGTTATACTGGCCTACTACAATTCCCACCTCTTTCACTTTAACAAACTCCCCGTTAATAGATTTGCAGTCACTACAGTTGTTTGCCCAAGATTTATTTGCCAACAAGGAAAAACAAATTAGACTAAAAAAAGAAAGTTTCGAAAGAGTCTTCATACAACACCTCATCTCTGCTACATTTAATTTTAAAAAAAGAGTTTCGAAAGAAAATTATATAACACCTGTTTATGATATATTGAATATTAAAATTCAATATGTATATTTAACTACATTTTTCCTCGGTTTTTCTCCCATTGTACACTCAGGGCAAGATCGCGAATATTTTTAATCAAAAATAAATCCGAGTGTAGTGGTCAACTAATACCGAATCTAATAAGCAAAAAATAATGGTACAACCTCAAGCTAAATATCCATTGCGCCATCCGTGGCGCACTCTCTTTATTTTCCCTACTTACAATTACCGTAAAGCATCCATTTAATTAAGCGGTAGCATCTGAAATCAATTGGGTTGCCGGCACATCCTGTCCAAATCCTCGCAACCCTACCACATGCACATGTTCGTGGTTTTTAAACACTTTACGCACCAGTTTATAGGTGGTTCCTTTTTCAGGACTGATATTTTCCGGGGCAGCGATAATTAACTGCATTTGCAGTCGTTCGCATAGTTCAAACAGAGTGGCAATGGATTTGGCATCCAGACGCGCCGCTTCATCGAGGAATAGCAACCGACAAGGGGAAATATCTTTACCTCGCAAACGGCGGGATTCTTCTTCCCAACTCTGCACCACCATCACCAAAATGGACATGCCGGTACCGATCGCTTCACCAGTAGACAACGCCCCACTCTCTGCTTTTAACCAGCCATCAGATCCACGGTTAACTTCAACATCCAGTTCCAGATAGTTGCGATAATCCAACAACTCTTCACCTATGGTTTGCGGCAGGCGCTGCCCCATATCTACTTGCGGATTCAGGCGCTGATAAAGTTTTGCCATTGCTTCCGAGAAGGTTAATCGCTGGCTGTTAAATAGATCCTGATGCTGTTCTTGCTGTTCAGAAAGCACATCCAGCAATATCGCGTGGCTTTCACGCACGTTTACATTCAACCGCACACCACGGACTTGTCCGAAGGAGACCGCTTGTAATCCTTGGTTTAGCATGCGGATGCGGTTCTGCTCACGTTGAATGGTTTTGCGGATAATATTCGCCACACTCTTCGAACTGATGGCTAATTTCTGCTCGCGAGCGGTCAGCTCTTCTGTCAAACGAGCCAGCTCAATTTCCATCTGTTCAATGGCATCAACCGGATCGTCAGTGCGGATAATATCTTGACGAATGCGTTCGCGCAGGTGCTGATAAACGGCAATAAAGAACTGAACTTTACGTTCAGGGCGTTTGGGATCTTCGGACAAACGCAAGGCATCACGCAGATGTTCGTTATCAGCCACCGCCAGACGCAATGCACCCAACGCCTTATCCGACATGGAACGTAACGCGCCACCGTCCATATAAGCCAGTTCACGGCGATGCAGACGACGCTCAACACCATTATCTTTCACCATCCGCATCACCGCGCACCAGCCCGCTTTGGCAGAAACCACCTGTTCACGGATTTGATGGTAATCGCGTTCCAGTTTACGCAGTTTCTTCTGCAAGCTATCCATTTCCGCTTCGCAAAAGGCGATCTGCTTCTCAAGCTGATTGACTCTGGAACGGTTAGTGCTGAGCGCCTCATGGAGCCGATCACGGCGCTCGCGGGCACGCATTTCAGCATTCGCATCCGCTTGAACACCAATCTCTTTCATCTCCTGTTCCAGCTCTTTCAGCATATCCTGTTTGGTTTCATAGGAACTTTTCAGGGATGCCAGCACTTGGTTAAATTGGGAATACTGCGCTTGCTGTTGACGCAGTTGTTCGCGGGCGCGGCTGCGATCCGATTCCGCGTGTTCCAGACGCTGACGCAGTTTGTCATTCAGATCCGCATTTTCACTGAGCATACCGGCAGAATCACTGTAGCTAAAATGCGCGCGACGCTGTACCACTTCCACCAGCGCAAAAGCCCGTTGTTTAGCCTGATGCTGGCTCTGTTTGGCCGTTTCATAGTCCCGTTGCAACTGTTCATGCTGCTGTGGATCGCTTTGCAGAACAGCAACCATCGGTTCCAACTTCGCTAATGACGAACCATGTTGTTGCAGGAAACGAGCCGCTTCCTGCGCTTCTTCCAGCTCTTCGCGTATCTCTTCTACGCGATCGATTAAGGTTTCATCCAGCAATAGCGTCACTTGAGGGATCAGGCGATTTAATGTCGTCAGGCTCTCTTTAGCCTGAGTATATTGCTGACGCTGTTGTTGGGTCTGCTCTTCAAACCGGGATAGTTCACGTTCGAGTTCTGTGTGACGCTGCCGCAGTTCGCGGATTTCGGCTTCCGGATCGGCATCAAATGCCACAGACAGGTGTTTACCCACAAACTGACTGAATGCTTGATGCGCACGTTGGATTTTCTGCACATCAAAAGAGAGCGTAGCATAACGCTCTGCCAAGGTATCTCGTTCCAGATTCAAGGCTTCTAGACGGTTTTCTCTGGCAGCACGGCCAAACAATGGCAATTCAGGATAACGGGAATAACGCCATTGGCGGTCAGAAGATTTGACCAATACCGCATTTTCCTGCTCTTCGGCACTAAATACGCTGTCATCAAAGGATTGCGGATCTCCTTCAATTAGATAGAGATCTTCCGGGCAATCTTCCAGCGCTTCAAGGTGTGGACGAACCAGAGAAAGATCGGGCACCACAATGCCATGTCGAGCTGGCCCATACAAGGCAGAGAAGTACGGTGCATCATCAATGGTGATGTCGTCATAAATTTCTGACAGCAAAACTCCACCGAAACGTTCCGCCAGCGCAATCATCCGGCTATCTTCCGCTCCGCTCGGTTGACTGAGGCGCTCGATCTGCTTTTCCAACTCACGTTTTTGCGCCGCAACTTCATCTCGCTCTACCGTGGCTTCACGTTCACGTTCAAGCAACTGCTGCATATATTCCGTCACGTCATTACTGCTCGCCAGCGCTTCACCATTCTGTTCACACAGTTGGCTCAGGGTATCCTGCGCAGCCAGCCAGACCGGGGCACGGGCAGTCAGTGACTGAATTTTCTGTTTCAGTTGTTCAAGCGCCTGACGCATCTCCATACGGCGTTCACCGCTTTCATTAACGCTTAGGCTTAGTGCTTCCTGACGAGCTTCAAGTTCATTTTGTAATCCTTCCAGATCTTCAACCTGATATTGCTGCCCCTGGCGTTTACAAAATTCGTTTAATAAAAACTCTGCATTTTGTTGGTTGGTCAGGCGCTGCTCCAGTTCAGCCAATCGCATTCGCAATGGCGGCACACGATCCGCAAGATGTTGCTGTGACGGCCAGTCACGCAGCAATTCACGAGCTCTCTGCCACGCTTCACTGCGGCTGATTTCACCAACCATGTTTTTCACCAGTTGATATGCCTGCTCAAACTGGCTATGAGCCGCATCAGCAACACTTAATTTCTGTTCCAGCGCCAACAGGGCTTCTGTCGCCTGTTGCTCTTTAGCCTGAAAGGTTTCCAGCCATGTTTCTGCATTATCAGCGGCAAGATCCGGTAACCGACAAAGCTCACGAGCACGTTCCAGCGCTTGTAACGCCTGTTGATACTGAATAGCGCGAGTTTGCTGAACATCCAGTGCTTGCTGGTAATCTGCCAACTGGCTTTTCAGCTCATCGACTTCCTGTTCCGCCGCTTCCGCTCTGGCTTCATATTCAGATTGAAGTTCCGCTGCTTCTTCAACAACCTCAGTTTGCTCTTCCAGACGGTAAGAAAGTTCTTCCAGATCTCCCTGATAACGGTCAATTTTTTCCTGCTGGCGCATGGCTGTCTGCACCAAATTCAGATGATCACTGGCGGCCTGATGATCAGCTTCTAAATCAACAGAAGCTCCACTCTGCTCCGCCAGTTCCCGCGCCATTTCGACATGGCGATACTGTTCGGTTGCCAGTTGCCTATGGCTACCAAATAGCTCTCCACGCAATGCCAGTGCCTGATCCAGATGGGTGCGACGCTCATTGGCATGGCGCATGTAATCAGCGGAAACGTAAGAAGTTGCTTCGGTAATCAAATGCTTAAACAGATCGCGATCAGATTGAGTTACCCGGATAGCCTCCAGTGTTATACGGTTTTCACGCAGCGCCGCTTCCATATCCTGAAATGCCTTGCGAACACCACTGTTTTCCGGCAACAGGTAATCGCGCAGGGAACGGGTAATGGCGCTGGAAATACCGCCATACAGGGAAGCTTCGATCAGACGATAAAATTTACTACGATCACTTGCTGAACGCAGGCGTTTGGGTATCACTCCCAAATCAAACATCAGCGCATGATAATCTGTGATGGAGTTAAATTGTTTGAACTGCACACCTTCCATCTCATCAAGGCGATCTTTCAGTTCATTCAGTGGCAATACCCGCGCCTGTCTTTCACCCACATTTTCAGTCAATAACTGCGTAGGTTGAATAGCGGTTGGCAACCCTTGAATCATAAAAGGTTTGATATCGACCTTACGGTCACGCCCCGCCACTTGTTGCAATCTCACCCCAACCACCACCCGCTGATGGCGGGAGTTAATCACATCCAAGGTTGAGTAACAGACCCCCGCCCGCAATTTGCCGTGCAAACCTTTATCACGAGAACCGGAAGTGGCACCGGCTTCGGTGGTGTTACGGAAATGCAACAAGGTTAAATCAGGGATCAGCGCAGTGACAAAAGCCGCCATCGTGGTGGATTTACCCGCCCCATTACCGCCTGATAAGGTGGTCACTAATTCATCAAGATCAAATGTTCTGGCAAAAAAGCCATTCCAGTTAACCAGCGTCAGTGAACGAAATTTACCGCGTTCAATCATAGTTGTTCATCTCCCGCACCTTCTGCTGAGTTATCCGGTGTTTCATCATTTTCACTGTCATCAAGCGACAAACCGCCTTCAATCGGCATTGCCTCACCGTCACGGATCATCCTCAGTTGTACTTCACGAGGATCGTCGCCACTGCGCACATCCGCACCAAAACGGAATACCGCCTCAGTAATGGTAAATTTGTTGTTGTCATTTGGCAGGATATAGACCATCCCCAGACGACGCAGACGGTTCAGTGTCGTGCGCACTTTTTCCTGCAATTTCTGTTTATCCAAATCGGAACCGGAGGAGCGTTGGTTGACAAACTTCATCAACTTGCCCTCATCGGCCAGTGAGATCAGCTCTTCGTACAGCTCTTGAGCAGTAAAAATCCCCTGATTAGCCAGACGTTCCGGGCTGAGATAGAGATAACAAAGAATTTTTCCTACCATCATATCCAGCCCTGATAATACCGAACGCGGGATCAATGTGGTTGAACGGGGCCGCAGATAGAAGAAACCTTCTGGCGCACGGATCAACTCCACATTATAGCGGGCGTAAAATTCCTCCAATTGCTCCTGAAAATCCATCAGATAAGCGTGATTATCAAGATCATCCATCCCGATATGACGACCCGCACGAAGCTGGCTATCCAGTTCCGGGAAAAGTGAATTGGCTAACGCCTGTGCCAGTTTAACTGGCATAAATTGTTCAATATGTGTCGATGACATGTGCCTGTACCTTGGCTCCGTAATCATTAATCGCTAACCATTCCGCTGGCAGCCCAGAGAAATCCGCTTCTGCCACACCCAATCGCACAGCCTGATCCACCAAAATACGCGCCACATCAAAGTGACGAGAGAGCGGATGCTGAGCAAGGTAATCCCTTAACACTGCACCTAAATCCAGTGGACGCTGTTCCTGCTGATATATCAACAGCGCTTTTTCAATCATTTCTGCCAGTCGTTCGTTTATTTCACTGAATTCTTCATATTCCAGCGCTAACGGCAGTTCACCCGTGACTTCTTCATTACGTAGCGTCAATTCTTCGTCCCGCATATCCAGCAAACGTTCGGCGTTAGCAATGGTGAGGGTCCACGGGTTATCAAAATAGTGTTGAACTGATTGACGTAAGCGCTGAGAGAAAATACGGTTTTTATCCATATCAATCGCGGTACGGATAAATTTGTGAACGTGACGATCGTAGCCAATCCATAAATCAATCGCCTGCTGACCCCAACTGATAATACGATCCAGTTTGCTTTGCAGATCAAATACCAGTTTATCAACCAGTTCTGATCCACCACTGTCCATATTGGCTTCCTGAATGCGCAGCAAATTAGCCTGTAATTTGTCTCCAGCCGCTTCTAGTGTGTCCTGAAGTTCCCGCAACGTACCCGATGTTTCGGATAACAGTTGCTCACAGTTGGCAATCGCTGCCTGCCAATCTTGATTCAGCAACGCCGCAATATCTTCTTTAACCGAGCTTTGCTGCTCGTCCATTACGCGCTGAGACATGTCGATGCTGTCGAAGATTTCCGCCACAGAATATTTCAGCGGTGCAAAAACATTACGGTGCCAATGAAATTCATCTCCCTTTTCTTCTGCCGCTTCTGCTGCCCGGTGTAACTCACTCGCCACCACCGAAAGTTGCATCGAAAGACGTAAGGTAGAAAATTCCCGCTGACGAATGTAGTAGTCACTGATACTTATTCCAAGCGGGGTTAAGCGATAGATTGCATGGTTATCGGCCAATTCACTGGTGAAACGGTTAAGAAGTTTCTGACGCACCATGTCATTGATAGCATTGTTGGCCCGTACGGCGACAGATTCTGTGGTCTGCTCAAATCCTTTGCAAACTTCACGAAAAGCATCAACCAGCTCCCCTTCGCTCATCTCGCCATCCAGACGCTCGCTGTTCAACACCGCAATTGCCATCAGAAAAGCCAGCCTTTCTACAGGCAAGGAGATGGAAAAGTCGTTTTTCCTGGCCCAAGACACCAGTTCCGGGACAGTCTGGGAATATTCACTCATAATTTGTCCTTTAAACTGTTAAAGCTGGCTTGCGTGCCATAACATGAATGTAGCGCCCCAGGCTGATATAAGGCTCCTGTCGGCAATAACGCTGTTCTAATTCCAGCAACGCCGGAAAGTTTTCGCTCTGTAATTGGCGATTTTGCAAATAATCGTGAAAAACACGCACACCGGTTTTGCCGGTAATCGTCATATTTAATTCATCAAGCCATTGATATACCTGCTCTGGTGCCAATGGATTCTGAGGCGATAATGAACGTTTTCTGCGACGTTGTATATTGGGTGTCGCCAAATGAAAATTACCTAAAATAGCATTACGCATAACCAAACCATTGGCATTGTAAAACATTAAAGATAGAGCGCCACCCGGATTAATGATATTCATTAGCACTTCTATTACATATTTCTGATCGGTAATCCACTCAAGTACTGCATGGAATAATACCAAATCTACCGGTTGCTCTATATATTGGCTAATTTCTTGTACCGGACTTTGTATAAATTGCATATTTTGGCTGACCCCTTTCTCTTCCGCGGCCAGCCTTGCCCGCTGGATCATCTCTTCTGATAAATCACACAATATCACTTGATGACCCAATTCAGCTAATTGGCATGCTATATTTCCCTCACCACCACCCGCATCTAAAATACGCAGTGGACGTTGAGGTAATTGAGCCAGTAATTCGCTAATATCCTGCCAGACAACGGCTTGCCTGATTTTACCTTTGGTTGTGCCGTAAATATTACGAGAGAATTTGTCTGCAATATCATCGAAATTGCGATCCCGCATGAAAAACTGCCTCACTAATGGAATAGATCTGATTTATCTGTTGAGATTTCATTACGCTGACTGCTATTTTGGCACAGCATTCGTTGATATAACTACTTTTGACGACAAACTGTGAACCACATGGCTATAATTCAACCAAATTAAGGCAAATAGATGCAATTTTTATTTAAAAAGTACCTCGGTGCAATGGTGATGCCTCTGCCATTAATATTGCTAATTTCACTTGCTGCTTTATTACTGCTGTGGTTTACCCGTTGGCAAAAAACAGGAAAAATGGTTCTAACATTCAGTTGGCTCACGCTACTTCTGCTAAGTTTGCAACCTGTTGCCGATAAGCTGCTGTTACCACTGGAATCGGTTTATGCTAACAGCGACCAATCTGATCCCAATCACAATCCACCGGTTGATTATATCGTCGTTCTTGGTGGTGGCTTCACTTATAACCCAAATTGGGCACCCAGTTCAAACTTACTTAACAACAGTTTGCCACGAGTGACAGAAGGTATTCGTTTATATCGCCTGAACCCCGGCTCTAAAATGGTCTTTACCGGCGGTAAAGGGGCGAATGTTAAAAGTAGCGCTGAAGTTGCCGCTATCGTAGCCCAATCGCTCGGCGTGCCCGCAGAAGATACGATTGCACTAACAAAGCCAATGGATACTGAGCAAGAAGCCAATGAAGTTAAGAAACTGATTGGTAACCAACCCTTTATTTTAGTAACTTCCGCCAATCATATGCAGCGAGCAATCACTTTCTTTAAACAACATGGGTTGAACCCCATTCCCGGCCCAGCTAACCAATTAGCGATCACTTCACCATTACATCCTTGGGAAAAATATCTGCCCTCAGCTTACTTTCTATCTCATTCAGAGCGAGTATGGTATGAAACTTTAGGCATCCTCTGGCAACGCATTAAACCGTCGAAGGATCTGGAACACCCACAAAAGTCAGAGCATTCTCAGCCGTTAAATAATCCTCAAGCGACTTCTTGAAGCAAGAAGATGGATAGAGAAACGAAAGCGCGATAGAAATAAACAATATAGAAATAAACAATATAGAAATAAACAACAATGAATGACGCGCTTTCGTTAATCAAAAAATAAGTTCAAACAACCAATCAGATTTCAGTAAACACTTTTCTGATTGCTGCCAAATCTTCCGGCGTATCAACGCCCACTCCCGGCGCTTTTAATGCAATCCCCACATGAATTTTTTCGCCATACCAAAGTACCCGCAGTTGTTCCAGCATTTCAATTTGCTCCAACGGGCTCGGCTCCCATTGCACATAGCGACGGATAAAACCCGCGCGATAGGCATAAATACCAATATGACGCAGGAAATTGTCCCCAATCGTTTCCCGTGATTGAATAAAACGGTCACGCTCCCAGGGAATGGTTGCTCTGGAGAAATAGAGCGCATAACCCTGTTTATCCATAACGACTTTCACAGCATTAGGGTTAAAAGCTTCCTCCGCATCATGAATCTGTACAGCCAACGTTGCCATTCCCGCTTTACAACCCGCCAAATTCTCTGCAACCTGTTTAATGATCTCTTCGGGAATTAATGGTTCATCCCCTTGAACATTAACGATAATTTCATCATCGGAAAATTGATATTTGTTGATAACCTCAGCTAACCGTTCAGTACCAGAATGGTGATTTTCCTTGGTCAGACACGCCTCTCCACCGGCAGCCACAACAGCATCAACAACGTCGTGATTATCTGTTGCCACAATGACGCGTGCAGCACCTGAACGCTTCGCCCGCTCCATAACACGGACAATCATCGGCTTGCCGTGAATATCGGCTAAAGGTTTACCGGGTAAACGGGTTGAAGCAAAGCGAGCAGGAATAATAACGGTGAACATCTCTTATTTTTCCTCATCCAGAGGTAATTCACGGGCTTCGTGCTCTAACAGGACGGGAATACCATCACGTACAGGAAACGCAAGTCGATCCAACTTACAAATGAGTTCAAAATTCTCTTTATCGTAACTGAGTTTTCCGTTACATACAGGGCAGGCAATAATTTCGAGTAAACGGTGATCCATACATCCTCCAATTATGGAGCTTTAATTTAGTGCAACTCAGAATAACATAAGCTTGGTATCATCGTTAACTCTTGTTATACCTGTTATCTTTCAAGTTGCCTCTTTGTTGGCTGCACTCGCTGACCCCGGTCACATAGTTCTCTATGCTTCCAGGGATTCGTCCTTGCCGTCGCGATGCATCTTGAAATCCATAGGGTATATTTACTTAATATTTTTATTCATCTCCAATAACGAACAAATCTTGTTCAGCATTATCTCTCCCTTTTCCTGAGGTAACCGAGCATCTACTGGTAAATACCACCAATTTGGCTGAGCAAAACTAAAACACTTAACCGCATCTTTTTCTGTCATCAGTAAATTCTGGTTGATATCAGCCAGATGACACAATTGATCTTCTGCGTACAGTTGATGGTCGGCAAATGCGTACTCCTTTTGTAGGTCAGCACCTAACTGCTGCAAGGTCGCAAAGAACCGAGGTGGATGGCCGATTCCAGCCATCGCAACAGCACAAGGTATCAGATTCACAGCTCGTTTTTCACCGCTCACCATATTCACAGCTAACTCGCCAGCTAATGTCATGGATAATTCACCTGGCTGAGGAGTACCACCGTTGGTGATAATGGCATTAACCCTGTTCAACCGCCCAGATAGTTCACGCATTGGGCCTGCCGGAAGCCACCAACCATTCCCAAAACGGCGCACGCCATCAATAACCGCAATTTCAAAATCCCGCTGCAAAGCATAGTGCTGTAAGCCATCATCAGTCACGATGATATCCAGTGGCGTGTCTGCCAGTAATGCTTTCACTGCTGCAACCCGTTTTGGCGCAACAGCCACTGGTGCGCCAGTACGACGATGAATTAATACCGGTTCATCACCGGCTTGAGCCGTAGTGATATTTTCAGTCACCAACAGAGGATAACTTTCCGCTTTACCCCCATAGCCGCGGGAAACAACACCAACCCGATAACCTTTTTTCTGCAACTGCTCCACCAGCCAAATAACCACCGGCGTTTTACCATTACCGCCGGTAGTTAGATTACCCACCACCACCACAGGCACAGGCGCTTTCCAGGCTTGCCTCAACCCTGTTTTATAACTCAACCACCGTAAGCCACTTATCAGCCCGTAAAGGGCTGAAAAAGGTAATAACAGCAAATAAAGCCATGAGCGGCCTGACCATATGCGCTCAATCATTGACCAAATTGCATCCGATGTAGTTGTGAGTAAACACCATTTCGCTCCAACAGAGAGAGATGGTTACCCCGTTCAACAATATGCCCATCTTCAATCACCAGAATTTCATCCGCGTTTTCAATGGTTGATAGACGATGTGCAATAACCAGCGAGGTTCTGTTTTTCTGCAATTCATCCAGTGCAGCCTGAATTGCCCGTTCAGATTCCGTGTCCAGCGCCGAGGTTGCCTCATCAAGAATCAAAACCGGAGAATCACGCAACAAGGCACGTGCGATAGCAATACGCTGACGTTGGCCGCCAGAAAGCAGTACACCATTCTCACCGATCATCGTATCCAAGCCGTTATCTAACTTCCTGATGAAGTCCATTGCATAAGCCATCTCAGCGGCTTTCTCAATCTCTTCACGGCTGTATCGGTTTTCACTGGCATAAGCAATATTATTCGCTACCGTGTCATTAAATAGATGCACATTCTGCGATACCAGAGCAACCTGTCCACGCAAGGAAGAGAGCGTATATTCCCGCAAGTCATGCCCATCCAGCAAAATATTACCTTCGTTGACATCATAAAAACGGGTCAGCAAATTCGCTATTGTGGATTTACCAGAACCAGAACGCCCTACCAAAGCAACAATTTTTCCCGCCGGGATATAAATGGAAATATTTTGTAACGCCGGTAATTCCTTGGTTGGATAGCAGAAAGTCACATTACGGAATTCAATATCACCGTTCGCTTTTTTCAGCTCCAGCTTACCGTCATCTTTTTCCTGTTCCATATCCAGAATCGAAAACAGAGTCTGACAGGCGGCCATGCCTCGCTGGAATTGCGCATTAACATTAGTCAATGATTTCAATGGACGCATCAACGCAATCATTGATGAAAATACGACCGTAATTTTACCCGCTGTCAGTGTTTCCATAATATCCGGGAAACTTGCTGCATACAGGACAAAGGCCAAAGCAAACGAGGCAATAAGCTGAATGATGGGATCAGAAATTGATGAAGCAGAAACCATTTTCATGCCTTGCTGACGCATATGGTTACTGACTTTATTAAAGCGCTCAGTTTCTACTTTCTGCCCGCCAAAAATGAGCACTTCTTTATGCCCTTTCAACATCTGCTCAGCACTGGCTGTGACTTGCCCCATGCTATTCTGCATATTTTTACTAATACTGCGAAATCGCTTCGATACCACGCGAATCACCAATGACACAATCGGCGCAATCACAATCAGGATCAGAGATAATTGCCAGCTATAGTAAAACATCAAAATAAACAGGCCGATTATGGATGCCCCTTCCCTGACCACAGTAATCAGTGCACTGGAAGAGGAGGAGGCCACTTGTTCAGAATCATAAGTGATACGGGAAAGCAGCGTCCCTGTAGATTGCTGATCAAAAAATGACACCGGCATCCCCATCATATGGCTGAACAGACGGCGACGCATCTGCATTACCACTTTACCGGAGACCCAAGATATACAATAACTTGATACAAACCCGGATAGCCCTCGCATAATCATTAAAGCAATCACAATCAGTGGCATCCATTTCAGTACATCACTGCTTGCTTTGCCGAAACCTTCATCAAGTAAAGGCTTAAGCAATGAAAGCATTAACGTATCACCGGCAGCATTAAGGATCAGTGCAACCGCAGCAACTATCAGCCCAATTCTGAACGGAGAGACAATTGGCCATAGTCGGCGAAACGTCTGCCAGGTAGAAAGGTCTTTATCATTCATTATTGAGTTACCAACACAAAAAGAAATAGCGGGTTATTCTACTCATGATCACTACGAATACCAAACCACTGATGATACCAACGTGACATAATTTGTTGCCTATAGCTCATCATTTCAACATGATCGCCATAAAAATAACCCGTTATCTGCCCGGATACCGCGGTACTACGCCATTCTGCCCCAATTTTACGATAACGTCGCTGCACTTTAACCGAAGGAAGTCGCCACGGGCTATAACGTGCAACAGAGGCCAGTGCATATTGTGGTGAGACGGTATGAATAAAAGCGGCTGTAGATGACGTGTTACTACCATGATGTGGAACCTGCAATACGGTCGATCTTAAATTCTCTTTTTCTATTCCCAATAGCTTATATTCCCCTTGCTTTTCCAGATCTCCGGTTAAAAGCAAGCTATGTTTGCCATCTTCTACCCGAATGACACAAGATTCGTCATTACCTGCGTGTAATGATCTTACCGGCGGCCATAATACACGGAAGCTCAACCCCTGCCAGAGCCACTGTTCACCGCGTATACATGGCAGATGTTGCTGATTAATTAAAGAACTTCTCACAGCAATACCTGGATATTTTTGTTGTAAGGATTCTAACCCACCGGTATGGTCAAGATGATCATGACTGATAATAATCTGTTCTGGCGTTAATCGATGCCAACGCAAATAAGGGATTATCACCCTTTCTGCCATACTGCCAGTTTCCCAACGATTAGCGGTATCAAAAATCAGCGCCTTGCCATCTTTTTCAATGATAACCGCAAGCCCGTGCCCAACATCCAGCATAGAAAATCGCCACAGATATTCTTCGTTGCGCCTCAGATAGCAGAGCATTATCCCTAAAGAAATGCCAATCAGTAACTTATATGATTGCCACCAAGCAAATCGCCAAATGATGACAACAAACCAGCCAATAAACGTTATTAATAGAGGAAAACGACCCGTTTCATTCCATGACTGTTGCAAAACTGGCAAAGGAATTAAAGAGAAGGTTACAGAGTAATCGACTAATTGCCATAATAACGCATGAATAAGAGAACAAAAATGACTTATTAATGCCAGCATAATCAACGGAACAGTAATAAAAGAGATGATTGGCACAGCCCAGAAGTTAGCAAATAACGCGGCAAAATTGACACCATGAAATAATAATAGCTGGAGAGGAATAAGCATCAGCATCATACCCATTTGCATATATAACCCGCGCAGCCATAGCCATTTCCAACCATAACGAAATGGCTCAATCAACGGCGCCCAAAAGAACCAGAACATTATCGCCATCACAGCAAAGAAGGAGAGCCAGAAGCTGTCAGAAAGCACAGTCAGGGGATCAAATAAGAGAATCATTGCGGCTGTCCACAATGCCCACTGCCAAGGGAAACAGAGAATATTTCTGTAACGTAAATATAGCCAGAGCGTTAAACCCAGTAATGCACGAATAGCCGGAATGCCCCAACCCGATAACCAGACGTAATTTATTGCCACTATCCAACCGATAATCAATGGAAATCTGTGCCCTATCCAGTGTACGGGAAAGAAGAGTTGTAATAATCTTGCCATCCACCAACCAAACATACTGGCAACAGTAATATGCAACCCTGAAATAGCCATAAGGTGAGCCGTACCTGTTTGTTGTAATAATAAATTATCCTCCTTACTTAACCACTGACGCTCTCCGAATGCTAATGCCATCGCAATACCACTATGCTTCAATTCACGAATATCCGGTGCAATATGACTGACCAATCGCTGACGTAAGTTACATTTCCCGTCAATTAATTCAGCATGAATGACTTTCCCTGTTAAAGGTCGGCGGATAGCTAATGCCCTACGCTGGCTATCATATCCACCTTGATTTAGCTGACTATGAACTGGCCGTAATTTCATTTTCAGCCGCCATTCTTGACCAGCACACAGAGATTCAGGCGAAATATCCCAATAAGCGGAAACATACAGTGGCGGAAAAATAACTTTGTTTTCATTCTCAATAATACGCAGGATAACCCTGCCTTTCTCTTCATTATCTAATGATAAACTTTCAATAATAACCCGTGATAAATGCGCTTTTTCACTAAAATAGATTATCTGTTCGAGCAAATGATTTCCCTGCCAGCACCCAATAAGAAATGCCAGTAACGAAATTGAAACTATCCGGCAAAGGCAAAATGGTAAGAATAAGCAGAATAGAGCCAGTAATAGCAATGTCATAACCTGCCATTTCTGTGGTAACTCAGGCAGAAAAAGCAAGGGTACAATACCGACAATAATAGCTATTGCGGCCTGATTCACGCTAATGATTGGTATAGGTTGTTTCCAATTTGTTGTTATCTTATTTATCACAACTGAAAACCACATCCTTATTCATCCTTACCCTTTTATTTTTCCAGCAGAGTATTCCTTATTTTTTACAAAGCAGCCAGAAGCACAAGAAAAATTATCAAACACCTTCGCAGATTAATTTCAGGTTAACAATCATTTCAAAAATATATGCGAACAGCTTCGCAAATACAGAAACTGCCACCTGCTAATTTTTGTTTTGTGATTAAGATCGCATTGATTAAATTTAAATAATACTAAATTAATATTTCCATTCTATTTTTATATGGAAAATAATCAAAAAATCATGTTAAATACAATAAGGTGGTTTTTATGAAAAACAAAATAATTGTATCTGACTCTCTGCAAGAACATCATCTTACTAAATTATTTAATAATGAAGTGTTAGCAATCCATATAAAGAAATATGTTGATAGTCCTATTGCAAACAAGCTCTCTGATTTTTTTCTCTCTCACGAAAATCTGGAATGTCATCCTCATGATTTGAAAAAAGGAGATGAAGTTGTTTTAGTTGATTATGGTGTTGATAGAATTGGCCAGTCTTACAACACAACTTTTGGCAAATCCAAAGATAGCGATAGCTATAAAAAATATTTTGAAAATGCGTTACCGGCCATCAGAAATGTCAGAAATTTCTGTGCTCCAATGTTAGCTCCTTTCGATAAATTTCGTTTAGAACTGGACGAGATATGGTCCGCCGGAGCCAGCATTGCAAACTTTGAAGGTAAAAAGATGCATGCGGGTATTGCCAGAGTGATGAGCAGGCCGGAACGCTCTTTCATGGTTGAAAAACAACCCCATTTTGATGGCCTTCAACAACAATCGGTCAATTTGTTGGGGCAATTCTCAGTGAATATCTATATAAAAATACCTGCAAATGGAGGAGAACTTGAGCTGTGGGATGTTCCTGAAATCCCTATTACCGAGTTAATCGAAGATAATGCAGAAAATGATTGGCGAGGCACACTTCCGCCATCCATCCTTATTAAACCAGAACAAGGAGATTTGATTATAATAAACACCAGGAAACCCCATGCTATTCGTAGTTTTTCTGAAGGGTGCAGAATATCATTACAAAGCTTCATTGGATTATCACTAAATAAACATCTCATGTTATGGAATTAATTATATGGTTGGTGTAATCAGTACATTAGGAACATTTTTTATTTTAGGATTGGGAGCTGCGGCTCCCGTTGGCCCTATAAATATAGAAATTATGCGTAGACACTTGAATATCAGTTGTCTTCACGCAGTAATTTTTGGCTTAGGTGCTTGTTTTGCCGATATAATTTATTTGTTACTTTTAGGTTTTGGTATATTACAATTGTTTTCCAATACTATTTTTATGCCTATTTTTGGGTTTTTAGGAGCATTGATGGTCATTTGGTTTGGTATTACCAGCTTCATAAATAAGAAAAATGAGGAAAATATCAATATCATCTCCAAACCCTATCATAGGCAATTTTTTGATGGTGTATTGTTGACACTATTAAATCCATACAATGTTATTTTTTGGCTGTCTGTCAGCGCACAACTCAACAATATTACATCAGGTAAATATAGTTTAGCTATTGGTGCAGCAGGGACAATTATTGGCGTCATTGTTTGGGTTGCCTTTATTAATACTGTGATATTCTTCTCCAGGAAAATGTTCAGTCATCGTGTTATCAAGTTTATTAATTACACCAGCGGTATCATTCTTATTATGCTTGGAATCTATTTCTTTTCATATTCAATAACATTATTTAATCTGAAATTTTCTTAAGTCAGGAAATGCTATGCCTGAAGGTCCAATAACGTTTTTAATCAAACAAAAAGTACGCATCTGGTAAGCAAACGACAATGGCAATTCAGGGTTAGCAACAGCGAAATTGGGATAATGCTTCCCAATGTTATTACTGGCCTCGCCGATGATCTCGAAGTTGCGGATCATGGCGTCTTGCACCAACCGGTTGTTTAGGAACGCCACACCACCGACAATGATGTAAGTGCCGGGATGTTTACCACAAGTAACCTTATCTCCTTCACGAGCCGTTGCTCGCCCATCAAATGTCATGGTGTGGTCACCAGTAATAATCTGGCCGCCACACGTTGTTTTATCACCAACCAGCAGGAAATACCCTATTGCCATCTATTCACTTCTCCATTGATTTATAGCATGAAGAGTGGTTCTAACTGAAATCATCATGTTTTCACCACTTATGGATTAATAAATATTCAATGATGCAATGGATTTCACCTAAAAATATATAGGAATATTCCGAAATTTATCGAAATTAAGTGGCTTGATGCCGGTATTACCTTATATTTTTAACAATTTTTATACATTTATTTATCAAAAGCGAATATCACGAATAAATTTAAAACCAATGACGATATTAATTTTGCATACGAGTGATTTCTGGAGACACAACGTCAGATTGACAGGATTATGGGGAAGGTTTTCTCAATATAAAATTCAGCTCTATTTTTATATGAGCCTTGATTGATCAAAAAAGTGCTGACCAAAAGGCCAGCACTTTATTACTAATCTAAAACAGCACCAAAGACACTGTTTAGAATAAGCAATAACTTGTATCTTCAAACTTAATCGTAGATATTCACGCGATCACGCAACTCTTTGCCAGGTTTAAAATGGGGAACGTATTTACCTTCCAGCTCCACTTTATCACCGGTTTTAGGGTTACGACCTACGCGCGGAGCACGGTAGTGAAGAGAAAAACTGCCGAATCCGCGCACCTCTATACGTTCACCATCTGCCAATGTTATTGCCATATGGTCGAGTATTTCTTTCACTGCATCTTCAACGGTTTTGGCCGAAATATGAGATTGCTGGCCAGCAAGTCTTTCAATTAATTCAGACTTGGTCATGAGTACCTCCCTAAACTACCGTACTTGGATAACACTTACGTGTTATCCACCGTTATTCACTCGAATTATTCGCCTTTCGCTGCTTTGAAAGCTTCAGCCATTGCATTGTTTGCAAAGTTTGCGTCTTCTTGTTTGTTCACAGAAGCGATAGCGTCTTTCTCGTCAGCTTCGTCTTTAGCGCGAACAGACAGGTTGATAACGCGGTTTTTGCGATCAACACCAGTATATTTAGCTTCAACTGCATCACCCACGTTCAGAACCAGCGTTGCATCTTCAACACGGTCACGAGAAGCTTCTGATGCACGCAGGTAACCTTCAACGCCGTCAGCCAGTTCTACTGTCGCACCTTTAGCATCAACTGCGGTAACTTTACCAGTAACAATAGCACCTTTCTTGTTTACAGATAGGTAGTTATTGAATGGATCTTCTGCCAGTTGTTTAATGCCCAGAGAGATACGCTCACGCTCTGCATCTACTTGTAGAACAACAGCCGCGATTTCATCGCCTTTTTTGTATTCACGAACGGCTTCTTCTCCAGCAACGTTCCAGGAGATGTCAGACAGGTGAACCAGGCCATCAATGCCGCCATCCAGACCAATGAAGATACCAAAGTCAGTAATAGACTTGATCTTACCTTCAACACGGTCATTTTTGTTGTGAGTTTCAGCAAATAGCTGCCAAGGGTTAGATTTACACTGTTTCAGACCTAAGGAGATACGACGACGTTCTTCGTCGATATCCAGAACCATAACTTCCACAACGTCACCAACGTTAACCACTTTAGATGGGTGGATGTTTTTGTTGGTCCAGTCCATTTCTGAAACGTGTACCAGACCTTCAACGCCTTCTTCGATTTCTACGAAGCAACCGTAATCAGTCAGGTTAGTTACGCGGCCAGTCAGTTTAGTACCTTCTGGATAACGCTTAGCGATTGCTACCCAAGGATCTTCGCCCAGTTGTTTCAGGCCCAGAGATACACGGGTACGCTCACGGTCAAATTTCAGTACCTTAACTGCGATTTCATCGCCCACATTGACGATTTCACTTGGATGTTTAACACGTTTCCAAGCCATATCAGTAATGTGCAGCAAGCCATCAACGCCGCCCAGATCAACAAATGCGCCGTAGTCAGTCAGGTTCTTAACGATACCTTTAACTTCCATACCTTCTTGCAGGTTTTCCAGCAGTTGATCACGTTCTGCACTGTTTTCAGATTCGATAACAGCACGACGAGAAACCACGACGTTGTTGCGTTTCTGATCCAGTTTGATGACTTTAAACTCAAGCTCTTTACCTTCCAGGTGAGTTGTATCACGAACTGGACGAACATCAACCAGAGAACCAGGCAGGAATGCGCGGATACCGTTCAGTTCAACAGTAAAACCGCCTTTTACTTTACCGTTGATGATGCCGGTAACTGTTTCTGCGTCTTCGTAAGCTTTTTCCAGCATCAGCCACGCTTCATGGCGTTTTGCTTTCTCACGAGACAGAACAGTTTCACCAAAACCATCTTCAACAGCGTCTAGCGCAACATCAATTTCATCACCGACCTGGATTTCCAGCTCACCCTGAACATTTTTAAACTGTTCTACAGGAATAGCGGATTCTGATTTCAGACCTGCATCAACCAATACAACGTCTTTATCAATAGCAACAACGATGCCGCGAACGATAGCACCTGGACGAGTTTCAATAGATTGCAGGGATTCTTCAAAGAGTTGAGCAAAAGATTCTGTCATGTTAATGATCTTCAAGATTTTAATTTAACGTCCATTATAGCTTCCCGCCGAATGGGGTTGTTTTACATGCCCTGCTACTATTCCCTGTAACAAGGTTGTTTGGTTTGCGGAAAAATTCGATACCCGCGTACCTAATTTTTAGTACATCGTCATCAATTATAAGCTAAAAACTTAAAACCGCTCAGGTAATTGAGAGAATTTTTTTCGCATAATTTAGCGCCTTGTCGATAACTTCTTCGATAGACATATTGGTTGAATCCAATATTAATGCATCTCCAGCCGGCGCTAACGGCGCTACTGCCCGGTTACGGTCGCGGTAATCACGTTCCTGTATCTCGGACAAAAGACATTCAAAGTTAACACTAAAGCCTTTTTCCTGCAACTGTAGCATACGTCTGCGCGCACGTTCTTCTGCACTGGCATCAAGAAATATTTTTACCGGGGCATCAGAAAACACCACAGTTCCCATATCACGGCCATCTGCAATCAAGCCCGGTGCAACCCGAAAAGCACGCTGACGCCGTAACAAGGCTTCACGAACTCGTGGGAAAGCAGCCGCCTGCGAGGCAGTATTGCCGACCGTCTCAGTCCGGATCTCATTACTGACATCCTCGCCCTCAAGCATCACACTGAGCTTCCCTTTTCTAGGGACAAAGCGCACATCAAGATTAGCAGCCAGAGGAACTAACGCGTCTTCAGACTGGATATCCACCTGATGATGAATCGCTGCCAGTGCCAACACTCGATAAATAGCACCTGAATCAAGCAGTTGCCAGCCTAAGACCTCTGCCAGTGCCTGGCATAATGTCCCTTTACCTGCACCGCTTGGCCCATCAACAGTTATTACTGGGGCTATCGCCACCATTATTGTTCTCCTTTAACATGGCAGGTTAACACTTCACCAGATGCTGAATATTTATTCAATAAAATAATCAATATCTGCCGTTTATTATACGCACTCACAGAGTGAACGAAATAAGCGCATGCCATGTAGATATACCCGTTATCTTTCAAGTTGCTTCTTTGTTGGCTGCTCTCGCTCACCCCGGTCACATAGTTACCTATGCTCCCGGGGATTCACTCCCTTGCCGTCGCGATGCATCTTGAAATCCATAGGGTATAGATTTTGATCAAAGAAATACGCTTTATTAAATCATAATAATCGATAATTATGACTTTCGCTGGCTTAATCTCTCCAATTGATTGAAATAGTCAGGAAAGGTCTTTGCTGTACAACCTGGATCGAGAATGGTAACCGGTGTATCGGACAGCGCCACCAACGAGAAACACATCGCCATTCGATGATCATTATAGGTACCAATTTCAGCAGGTAACAATCTTGGTGGTGGTGTGATGCGAATGTAATCACTCCCCTCTTCCACCTCGGCACCGACTTTACGCAATTCAGTTGCCATCGCATGCAGCCGATCCGTCTCTTTTACCCGCCAGTTGTATATATTGCGAATGACGGTCTCCCCTGCCGCAAACAACGCAGTGGTTGCAATGGTCATAGCTGCATCAGGAATCTCATTCATGTCCATATCAATGCCAGTGAGAGAGCCTCGTTCACATTCAACAAAGTCATCACCCCAACGAATTTTCGCCCCCATTTTCTCCAGCACATTGGCAAATTTGATATCCCCTTGAAGGCTATTTTTACCAACTCCGGTCACCCGCACAGTACCACCTTTAATTGCCGCCGCCGCCAGAAAATAGGAAGCAGAAGAGGCATCACCTTCAACCAAATAGTGGCCCGGAGAAACGTATTGCTGTTGGCCTTTAATATGGAAAATCTGATATTGATCGTGATTTACGGTAATACCAAAACTTTTCATCAATGCCAGAGTGATATCAATATAAGGTTTGGAAACCAATTCCCCTTGAATATGAATCTCAGAATCATTTTCTGCCAATGGCGCAGCCATCAGCAATGCGGTCAGAAATTGGCTGGAAACACAGCCATCTACCGTCACTTTGCCACCAACAAAACCCCCTTTGATGTGTAACGGTGGATAATTTTCCTGTTCCAGATAATCAATTTCCGCTCCCCCTTGACGCAAAGCATCCACCAAGTGACCAATTGGACGCTCTTTCATCCGAGGTTCGCCGGTAAGAACGACGTCATTTTTTCCCAAGCATAACGCGGCGGTTAGGGGACGCATCGCTGTGCCGGCATTACCCAGAAACAGTTCTACCGGCCCTTTATGGGTAATCAATCCACCAATACCGTCAACTTCACAACGGGTACGATCATCAGATAAACGATAACTGACACCCAGCGCAGCCAAGGCATTGAGCATATGACGAATATCATCACTGTCCAACAAGTTAGTTAAGCAGGTAGTACCTTTAGCCAAGGCTGCCAGTAATAACGCACGGTTGGAAACACTTTTTGATCCTGGCAGGTTAATAGTTCCACTAATGGAAGAAATAGGTTGTAGCATCAGGGATTGCATAAATAACAGGCTCTCCGATTCTCAATTAGGTTATTTTTAATTATAAGTGAGTCATTGTTACGTTTGAGGAAATATTTTTTTCTACCCTGAGATAGGCCGGGAACCATTGTTCCCGGTAAAGTTGACAAATCAGCCGTTACGACACTCAAAATCAGCCATAAAATCAACTAAAACCTGAACCCCTTCGACAGGCATTGCATTATAAATAGAAGCACGCATACCGCCGGAAACCCGGTGACCTTTCAATGCCTGCAACCCTTGTGCATCTGCTTCTGCCAGAAATTTGCTATCCAGTAAGGCATCAGCCGTCTTGAACGGCACATTCATCAGGGAACGATTTTCAAGGACGACTTGGTTATGGTAGAAATCACTGTTATCAATGGCATTATAAAGTAACTCAGCCTTAGCACGGTTACGTTTTGCCATCTCTTGTACCCCGCCTTGCTCTTTCATCCACTTGAAGACCAAACCAGAGAGATACCAGGCAAACGTTGGCGGCGTGTTGAACATGGAGTCATTCTCTGCCAGCACCGTATAATCAAGAATAGACGGGGTTTCTTTACGGGCTTTGCCTAATAAATCTTCACGAACAATAACCAGTGTGAGCCCCGCCGGACCAATATTTTTCTGCGCTCCAGCATAAATCATACCATAACGGCTAACATCTAACGGCCCGGAAAGAATAGAGGAAGAGTAATCCGCAATAATAATTTTATTATCATCAAAATCTGGATCTTTATGAATTGCGATACCGTCAATGGTTTCATTCGGGCAATAATGGACATAAGCCGCATCATTACTTAATAACCATTCACTCATTGGCTTAACGCCTTTCAAGCCATTAATTTCGGTTTTGATATTAATCACATTCGGCGTGCAATATTTTTCTGCTTCTTTGACTGCACATTCAGCCCAGTAACCGCCATCAATATAATCAGCTTTAACATTATCACCCAGCAGGTTCATTGGGATAGCGGCAAATTGACCACGGGCGCCACCATGGCAGAACAATACCTTATAGTTTTCAGGCACTGACAATAGATCTCGCAGATCATTTTCAGCTTCCTTTGCCACTGCGACAAATTCCTTACCTCGGTGACTGATCTCCATAATTGAAGTCCCAATACCATGCCAGTTACAGAGCTCTTGTTCAGCTCTACGCAATACTTCGACCGGTAACATAGCGGGACCTGAACTGAAATTATATACCTGATTCATTTACCTCACCTTATTCTGATTATTCTGACGAAATAACAATGATTGATAACAATAAATAATCTGATATATCGGTTGTACCATTCCCATTTCATTGCTGCAATGGTTATTCAAACGTTGAACAAAACTATCGCAAAAATAGCCAATAAACTTGTTCATTCAGCGCTATTACAGGTGAACCGCTTATTTTTTACCTTTTTTATCTACAGCTATGAGAGGAAGGAATAATGTGAATGGTGAATTGGGTAAAACAATAAAGCCATGATGTCGGTAAAATCGCACTGCATTATCATCTTTTGCGTCAACAAGCAGCGCATAAGACGCAATTTCGGCACGAATGGTCTCTCAATAGCATCAGCTAGCAATGCTCCACCGAGTCCCTAATTTCTAATTGCCTGATCAACGGCCAACCTCCCCATCCGTACTGCCGGCACTGTTGGGTATCGTGGCAGTTTCTTAATAGTAGCCGTAGGGAGGTTGGTCAACTGGATACCAGCGGCAGCCAGAGTATAATATCCCACTGCCCGGTGATCATGAAGCGCAACAAAACAAGCTGCTACGCGGCGCCTAACATCCTGACCAACCTGTACCTGCGCGCTCTATTGTTATCTCTGAATCACAAATCAATATTTCACAAACATCTCGTGAATTTTTACCGGATCACGCGTTTCAGTCAGAGCTAATTGTAAAAGTACTCTGGCCTTTTGTGGATTCAGACGTTCAGAAGCGACAAAGCCATGCTTGCTATCATCCACTTCCGCATCCTGAGTAACATATCCCACCGGTACACGGCTTGATCTGACGACCACAACCCCATCTTTAGCCGCTTGAGCCAAAGTATCGAAAATCGCCTTATACATATTACCGTTGCCCACACCAGCGCTGACAATACCTTGGTAACCCGCACTCAAAAACGCTTTTGCTGGCAAATCAGACGCATTGGCATAGTTATAGACAATGCCTACTTTAGGCAGTTTATCCAGTTTACTGACATCAAAAATCGCCTTACTCGCTCTCGGTTTAGCGTCAGCGTAATAATTGACTTTGCCATTATGAACAAAGCCCTCAGCACCCGCATTAATTGGTTGGAATGCCTGAACTTCAGTGGTGCTCATTTTCACCACGGTGCGACCACTAATAACCGCATTATTCATTGCCATCAATACACCACGTTTGGCTGATGCTTTATCACCCGCAACAGCCACAGCGTTATACAGATTTAACGGGCCATCGGCACCAAGCGCCGTAGACGGGCGCATCGCACCAACCATGACAATCGGTTTCTGGCAGTGGGTAGTTAGATCGAGGAAGTAAGCGGTTTCTTCCATTGTGTCAGTACCGTGGGTGATAACAAAACCATCGGTCTTGCCACAATCCGCGTTGATTCTTTTCGCGAGTGTCAACCACACCTGATCATTCATATCCTGCGAACCAATACTCACCACCTGCTCACCTTTTAGGTTGGCGATATTTTTGATCTCAGGAATAGCATTGACTAATTCATCAATAGCAACTCTTCCAGCAACATAGTTGGATTGGATTGCAGACTTCCCACCACCCGCAATCGTCCCTCCCGTCGCCAAAAGCGTAATATTTGGTAAAGCAAAAGCAGAACCACTAATTAATGCTAATAAACTGGCTAAAGCTGTGTGTTTCATCTTTTTCATGCTTCTTCCTTAATAAAAAATATCCTATTAGATTATGGATCATGATAACAATAAATCTGTGATACATACCAGACTTTAGCTACTGAAAAAAAACTCGTATGATGAGCGCCCCATAACGCGCACTCATAAGTGAATACCATGACGCAAACCTTTATTCCCGGCAAAGACGCCGCACTGGAAAACTCAATCAACCGTTTTCAGCAAAAACTGCAACACCTTGGTTTTAATATCGAAGAAGCCTCATGGCTGAATCCGGTTCCCAATGTCTGGTCAGTTCATATCCGTGACCGCGATTGTCCTCTCTGTTTTACCAATGGCAAAGGTGCAAGCAAGAAAGCCGCTTTAGCTTCTGCTTTAGGGGAGTATTTTGAACGCTTGTCAACTAACTATTTTTTTGCTGACTTCTATTTAGGCGAAGCTATCGCTAACGGTGATTTTGTCCATTATCCGAATGAAAAATGGTTTGCTTTACCGGAAGATGATTCTCTACCAGCAGGCATTCTGGATGACCGGTTACACCAATTCTATAATCCTGAAAATGAGTTATGCGCCAGTCAGTTAGTCGATTTGCAATCAGGTAATGAAGAACGTGGTATCTGCTCGCTGCCATTTACTCGTCAGTCTGATCATCATACCGTCTATATTCCGATGAATATTATTGGCAATCTTTATGTTTCCAATGGTATGTCAGCCGGCAACACTATGAATGAAGCCAGAGTTCAGGGATTATCTGAAGTTTTTGAACGCTATGTGAAAAATCGTATTATTGCCGAAGGCATCAGCCTGCCAGAAATTCCCCAGGAAGTGATGAACCGTTATCCCGGCGTTGTTGCCGCAGTCAGCAAATTACAGGATGAAGGTTTCCCACTCTATTGTTATGACGCCTCTCTCGGTGGACAGTTCCCGGTTATTTGCGTAGTGCTGTTTAATCCTAATAACGGGACTTGTTTCGCCTCTTTTGGTGCGCATCCTGAATTTGGTGTAGCACTGGAACGTACTGTGACCGAACTATTACAAGGACGCAGTTTGAAAGATCTGGATGTGTTCAATGCGCCGACTTTCGATAATGAAGAAGTGGCAGAACATACCAATCTGGAAACTCACTTTATCGATTCGAGCGGTTTAATCAGTTGGGATTTATTCAAACAAGATGCTGATTATGCGTTCGATGACTGGAATTTCAGCGGCACAACAGAAGAAGAGTTCGCCACTTTGATGGCAATCTTCAAACAATTGGATGCCGAAGTTTATATTGCTGATTACGAGCACCTTGGTATTTATGCCTGCCGTATTTTGGTTCCGGGAATGTCTGATATTTATCCTGTGGAAGATTTACATCTTGCTAATAACACGATGGGAACGCATTTGCGGGAAGCTTTATTAGCATTACCGAATAGCCAGTGGCAAGCCGAAGAATATCTGGCACTGATTGAGCAATTAGATGAAGAAGGTTTGGATGATTTTACCCGTATCCGTGAGTTGCTTGGCATTGCGGTGGGTAAAGATAATGGCTGGAGCAATTTACGGATTGGTGAACTGAAATCCATGTTGGCGCTGGCTGGCGGTGATTTGGAACAGGCTTTAATTTGGGTAGAATGGACCCAAGATTTTAACGCCTCAATCTTTACGGCCGAACGCGCTAATTATTATCGTTGTTTGCAAACACTACTTTTACTTGCTCTGGAAGCGGATAAAGCGCCTACACAATATTATCAAGCATTCGTAAAAATGTACGGGCAAGATGCTGTTGAAGCAGCATCAGCAGCTATTTCTGGTGAACACTGTTTTTATGGTCTGTGGTCAGTTGATGCAGATTTAAAATCACTGCCCGCTCATCAGACTTTATTGGCTGCTTATGAGAAGCTGCAAAAAGCAAAATGCGATTTCTGGAACGCAAAATAAAATTGTAGAAAAGACAATTCATAATTAAAAGTAAAATTCAGGTTAAATTAAATTTATTTGCAACAACAAGTAAACAACAATTTGGCCTGTAATTTTACTTGTCAAACTTCCTACCAATGGTTAAATAAAAAAATATTATAAATTTTAAAATTTTTTTATTTCATTAAAATCAACATGTTAAGTTTAATTTGAACCGTTTTCACTCTCCAAAACAGAGTCCACTCTTAGGGAATTATGATCTATATCAAATTCTCCCCTTCACGCCTTTGTTACTATCATTACATACCATAACTTATTAATGATAAAGAGAATGTTGGTATGAAAGCTGACAACCCCTTTAACCTATTACCACCTGCGGTAATGACACAAATCGCCAATGACATTGGTGTTTATAAAACCACTAAACCTGTTGCCATTACCTATCTGTCAGCAATAACTGCCGGGATTTTTATTTCCATTGCATTCGTCTTTTATATTACCGCGACTACAGGAACCACATCTGTCCCTTATGGGCTAACTAAATTAGTCGGCGGCATCTGTTTTTCCCTTGGATTAATGTTAGTAGTCGTTTGCGGAGCAGATTTATTTACTTCTACTGTGTTGACGATTATTTCCAAAGGCACCGGGCGTATAACCTGGTATCAAATGATTAAAAACTGGATTAACGTTTATCTCGGTAATTTGATTGGCGCACTATTTTTCGTCGCCATTATCTGGTTTGCCGGTCAATACCGCGTTGCCGACGGATTATGGGGCTTGAATGTCTTGCAAACAGCAAACCATAAAATGCATCACTCTTTTATTGAAGCGCTATTTTTAGGCATTCTCGCCAATTTAATGGTTTGTCTCGCTGTTTGGATGAGTTATGCCGGACGTAGTTTAATGGACAAAATATTCGCCATGATTTTGCCAGTAAGTATGTTCGTTGCCAGCGGTTTTGAGCACAGTATTGCGAATATGTTTTTAATCCCGCTTGGCATTGCTATTAAGCATTTCGCACCAACTGAATTTTGGATTAACGTAGGGGCAACGCCTGAACAATTTTCTCAACTCACCATTGCACACTTTATTACTAACAATTTAATTCCAGTCACTATTGGTAACATTATCGGTGGCGCCATTTTGGTGGGGTTAACTTACTGGTCAATTTATCTGCGTAGTGAGCAGAAACATTAATTAGCTCTCTCGCCTGATTTCTTAAAAGTTCGATTATTACAAAGGTAGAAGTATCATGACTGAATTAAATAAAAAGTTCTCTGTAGCATGGCAAGGTTTTAACCTGGGTGATTGGCAAAGCGCCGTCAATGTTCGTGACTTCATCCAAAAAAACTATACGCCATATGAGGGTGATGAATCTTTCCTGGCAGGTTCGACAAAAGCGACCGATACCTTATGGGAAAAAGTCATGGAAGGTATCAAAATCGAAAACCGCACTCATGCGCCGGTTGATTTTGATACTGATGTTGCTGCTACTATTACCTCCCACGACGCAGGTTATATCGAAAAAGATCTGGAAACCATTGTTGGCCTGCAAACGGAAGCCCCATTAAAACGTGCCCTAATCCCATTTGGCGGCATCAAAATGGTAGAAGGATCATGTAAAATTTATGGCCGTGAACTCGATCCTAAATTGAAACAGATTTTCACTGAATACCGCAAAACGCATAATCAAGGCGTTTTCGATGTTTACACACCAGATATTCTTAAATGCCGAAAATCTGGTGTTCTGACAGGTCTGCCTGATGCCTATGGCCGTGGTCGCATTATTGGTGACTACCGTCGTGTTGCAGTATACGGTATCGATTTCTTGCGTGATGATAAATTAGCTCAGTTCAATTCATTGCAGGAAAAACTGGAAAGCGGTGAAGATCTGGCAATGACTATTCAATTGCGTGAAGAAATCGCTGAACAGCACCGCGCTCTGGGCCAGATTAAAGAGATGGCGGCTAAATACGGCTATGATATTTCTGGCCCCGCCACTGACGCTAAGGAAGCGATACAGTGGACTTATTTCGCTTATCTGGCGGCGGTTAAGTCTCAAAATGGTGCCGCAATGTCCTTCGGTCGCGTTTCCAGTTTCCTGGATATCTACATCGAACGTGACCTGAAAGCGGGTAAGCTGACAGAAGTTGAAGCTCAGGAATTAATTGACCATCTGGTGATGAAACTGCGTATGGTTCGTTTCCTGCGGACACCTGAATACGACGAACTGTTTTCCGGTGACCCAATCTGGGCAACAGAATCGCTGGCAGGTATGGGGATAGATGGTCGCACGCTGGTGACTAAAAATAGTTTCCGTTTCCTGAACACCCTATACACAATGGGTCCATCACCAGAACCCAACATGACCATCCTATGGTCCGAAAAACTGCCGACAAATTTCAAAAAATTCGCGGCAAAAGTTTCCATCGATACCTCATCTTTGCAATATGAGAACGATGATTTGATGCGCCCCGACTTCAACAACGATGATTACGCTATTGCTTGTTGCGTCAGCCCTATGATTGTGGGTAAACAGATGCAATTCTTCGGTGCCCGCGCAAATCTGGCTAAAACGATGCTGTACGCCATTAACGGCGGTGTAGATGAAAAGCTGAAAATGCAGGTTGGCCCGAAAGAAGAGCCAATAAAAGATGAAGTGCTGGATTACGACAAGGTTATGTCCCGCATGGATCACTTTATGGATTGGCTGGCAAAACAGTATGTTACTGCACTAAACATCATTCACTATATGCATGATAAGTATAGCTATGAAGCTGCACTGATGGCACTGCACGACCGTGATGTTTACCGTACTATGGCCTGTGGCATTGCCGGTCTGTCTGTCGCCGCTGACTCATTGTCTGCCATCAAATATGCCAAAGTGACCCCGATCCGTGATGAAAATGGTTTAGCGGTTGATTTCAAGATTGAAGGTGAATATCCACAATTCGGTAACAACGACTCACGTGTTGATGATATCGCCTGTGATTTGGTTGAACGTTTCATGAAAAAAATCCAGAAACTAAATACTTATCGCAACGCGGTACCGACACAATCCGTTCTGACCATCACTTCTAACGTGGTATATGGTAAGAAAACGGGTAACACTCCTGACGGACGTCGTGCTGGCGCACCATTTGGGCCCGGTGCCAATCCAATGCATGGTCGCGATCAAAAAGGTGCCGTCGCCTCTTTGGCCTCTGTGGCTAAATTGCCTTTCGCCTATGCAAAAGATGGTATCTCTTATACCTTCTCTATCGTACCAAACGCGTTAGGCAAAGATGATGAAACACGCAAAACTAATCTGGCTGGTTTGCTGGATGGTTATTTCCACCATGAAGCAGAAATTGAAGGTGGTCAGCATTTGAACGTCAATGTGATGAACCGTGACATGCTGCTCGATGCCATGGAAGACCCTGAGAAATATCCTCAGCTCACCATCCGGGTATCAGGTTATGCCGTACGTTTCAACTCACTGACTAAAGAGCAACAACAGGATGTAATTACCCGTACTTTTACCCAATCTATGTAATAATTTGTTAGCAAAGGCCCTGAATTTTAGGGCCTCTATTTGTTTATCCTGCCAGTTTTGGAGTAAACCTGTTATGTCCGTACTTGGTCGTATCCACTCTTTCGAATCTTGTGGCACCGTTGATGGCCCCGGTATCCGGTTTATTGTTTTCTTTCAAGGTTGCCTGATGCGTTGTCTCTATTGCCATAACCGCGACACATGGGATACCCACGGCGGCAAAGACGTGACTGTTGAAGAATTGATAAAAGAAGCGACAACCTATCGTCATTTTATGAACGCATCCGGTGGCGGGGTTACTGCATCGGGTGGTGAAGCCGTTCTTCAAGCTGAATTTGTACGTGACTGGTTCCGAGCCTGTCGTGCCGAAGGTATTCATACTTGTCTTGACACTAATGGATTTGTCCGCCGCTATGGTCCGGTTATTGATGAATTAATGGATGCCACAGATCTCGTTATGCTCGATTTGAAGCAACTTAATGATGAGATTCATCAGAAATTAGTCGGTGTCTCCAATCATCGCACCTTGGAGTTTGCCCGCTATCTGGCTAAACGTAACCAGAAAACCTGGATTCGTTACGTTGTGGTTCCGGGTTGGTCCGATGATAATGAATCCGTTCATAAGCTAGGTGAATTTACCAAGGATATGAAAAATATTGAAAAAATCGAGCTTCTACCTTATCACGAACTGGGTAAACATAAATGGACAACTATGGGGGAAAAATATCAGTTGGAAAGTGTAAAACCGCCAGCAAAAGAGACAATGGAGAGAGTGAAAAACATTTTGGAAAGTTATGGTCATAAGGTTGTCTATTAATTAAATTAGTTAACTTCCATCTCTGAAATGACGTTTAAAAACAGTAGGAAAAACCATCTTAAATATCAAACTCTGGCTTGCCAGGATCAAACTATATATCCGTTATCTTTCAAATTGCCTCTTTGTTGGCTGCTCTCGCTCACCCCGGTCACATAGTTTGCTATGCTCCCGGGGATTCACTCCCTTGCCGTCGCGATGCATCTTGAAATCCATAGGGTATAGATTAACTTCACAGGTAATAAGGAATATACAATAGGAATAATAACTACTACAGAAGATAAAACCATATAAAAACCAATCATATTCTCTGTAGAAAAATAGGACAATACTATTCATATAATAAACAATGAAACAAAAATAAATCTATAAAACCTATTCCCTAACAAATTAATTTCATCATAATATAAAAAGAAAACAATCCACATAATCAGAAAAAAATTTATCACGATGATGCTATATTTTTATATTTCTTCATAAATATAAATGAGTTAACTGGCATCAAGAAAAGTGCAATAGGCATTGAAATAACCACAGCAAATAAAACTCCATAAAGATTAATCACAGTCTCCATTAAAACAATAAGGGGTCGCTTCAGAAGATAAAGCTAATCACCCCACTCTTTCATTCCAGAAGTGACATTTTAAAGTCGTAATAACAACTTCAGAATATCATGGCTTTTAATATTGCATTATGTGGCAAATTCCCCGGTACCAGAATTTGTAAATTTTGATACCTTACAACAAAGGAGTTCATGAACTCTGTTTGGATACCAAAATCAGTAATAAACGGTCATATCAGGCACATGAACATTAAGGTTTTAACGAAACAGAGCGAATCATTTGTTTCCGCAAACAACTCACTTAATCGCGCTCCCCATGTTCTTAGGGTGTCATTTCGCCCCCGATAAAGTTGCTTCCGTCTGATAGGTTTCAGCTTCGCCGGACAAACGTAAAAGTCCCTTGTATAGCTATCATCCTGTAAGAACAAAAATGCCGATCTTGAATATCGGCATTTTGCTGTAAAAGAGAAGATTAATTTAATGCTTTAACGCTTCAATTTTATCCCGGCTCAGTCCGGTACTGGTGACAATAATGTCCAGACTCACGCCATGCCGTAATAAGGCACGAGCCGTTTCCAGTTTACCTTCCTCTCGACCTTCAGCTCGACCTTCTGTTCGGCCTTCTGTTCGGCCTTGCTCAATACCTTGCTTGATACCTTGCTCGCGCCCTTTTTGTTCAAGCTCTTCTGCAATAGTCATCAACATCGTTTCATGCTCCGGAGATTGTTACTTCAGTCTGACCGGTTTCAGCTTCGCCAGGCAAACGTAAAAGTCCCTTGTATAGCCACCATCCTGTAAGAACAAAAATGCCGATCTTGAATATCGGCATTTTGCTGTAAA
Organism: Photorhabdus sp. HUG-39; assembly: GCF_963878365.1. Classification (NCBI taxonomy): domain Bacteria; kingdom Pseudomonadati; phylum Pseudomonadota; class Gammaproteobacteria; order Enterobacterales; family Morganellaceae; genus Photorhabdus; species Photorhabdus sp. HUG-39. The sequence continues at coordinate 83,315 of NZ_CAWNWY010000023.1, forward strand.
ACAGAAGATTAATTTAATGCCTTAACGCTTCAATTTTATCCCGGCTCAGTCCGGTACTGGTGACAATAATGTCCAAACTCACGCCATGCCGTAATAAGGCACGAGCCGTTTCCACTTTACCTTTCTCTCGGCCTAGTTCAATACCTTTCTCTCGGCCTAGTTCAATACCTTCCTCTCGGCCTTCAGCTCGGCCTTCTGTTCGGCCTTGCTCAATACCTCGCTCAAGCCCTTTTTGTTCAAGCTGTTCTGCAATAGTCATCAACATCGTTTCATGCTCCGGAGATTGTTCAATCAGTTGATGGACAAATTGTGAGAGATCCAACGTATGTCCATTCAGTAAAATATAGCGTAACACCACACTGCGCTGCTCAGTTGTATTATACCCTGCATTCAAGAGTTCCACCAATTGGAGGAGCCATTCCTGCATATCCCGGCAGCGGATGTGTTTTTGCACCAGCTCCATCAGGGCAACGCCTTTATGTGTCAGGATCTCTTCATCGCTGAGCACGCTGACGTCCACCAACGGAAACGCCTGACGGTATAAGCGAGCAGCCTGTTCGGGGAGCGTAAAACAATCCAGCCACCGGTTTGAGTAAGGATACGGCCGAACCTCACCATGATAAAACAGCAGAGGCG